>JBGCDY010000319.1:0-8133 GCA_045105835.1 Chitinophagales bacterium | reverse complement strand
CCTGAATCGCCTCAATAAGTGGCTGTCCATATTTGCAGGATTCAATGATTTCTTGTCCAAACACACTGACTGAGACAAGGAAGAAAAATAAAAGGGTAGAATATTTCATTGTATTTTTTGTGGTAAAATTAAGCCTAAATTTTGGTTCACCGAAGGTTTTGGTGAAGTGTATGAGCAGTCTGGAAATTTACCTTTCAAAAATCACAACTCATTCTTCACCTTCAATCGCCACAAAGCCTCCAAAAAAGGGCGAGGGGGAACAGATGCCATGACCTGCAAATCTTCGGTAAAACTACTTTCTTCATTCAAAAAACGGAAAATGCGCTCAATGGGATTGTTTTTAAACATCTCCACAAAAATAGGGCGAATCAATCCTCCTTGCCGATGCATAATATTCAATAGCATAGAATCAAAAAGCCGAAAACGTTTGGGGCTAACTGGAGGATAAAAAGGCTGCCCGCTTTTTTGAAGTGATGCTACAATTTGTTCACAATCAACTTGTATTCGCCAAAAAGTATAGCCAGAAGAAGGCTTGGATTGTCCTCCTTTTGTACCAATGTGCATGATTCGTTTTTGGGCATCAGGTCTTTGAGGCAATGGATGGTCGGTCATCGGAATCACTCCAAATTCCACTTCTTCCACCTCATATTCCTCCAAGCCCAAATTGTCTTTCAGATAAGCCTGCAAATGCTCATCATAGACTTCTTCCTTCAATAGATTGTTGGAGAAAATGGTAAACTCCACCAATGCTTTGGTTGGGCTATCTGGCAAGATGTAAACAAATCGAACTTCTTCCTTTTGCGGAATATTGAAGTCAAACAATACAGGCAGTTCAGGATTAAAAATAGCTTTGTTTGTCTTGATAACGTAGCCTTTGAAGTGCTGTTGAAGATAATGGTATTTGGCTTCATTTTTTTCAAATGTTGCAGCAGAAAAGGTGCTGTCAAAAAGCCAGTTTCCTGTATATTTTTCACCATTTACAGCCACCCAAGCTTTCTCAGTATCAGAATCTATGGCTTCAATTTCGCCAAAAACCCAATCTATATTTGGGCTTTGCTGCAATTGAGGAATGACAAATTCATAGAAATCAATCCCTCGAATCATATTGTACCGCCAATTCCCAAGGTCAAAAGTCTTTGTAAAATCAGAACTTTTGAACTCCAATTCCCTCCAAGATTTGTGCATAATCTCCTCAAAAAGAGTCGGTTTTTCTGCCCAAAAACTCCAAGTTCTATCATTATTATTTTTGGGAGAACGGTCAACAATAAGTATTTTTTTTTGTTGAAGCGGCGATTGCAGCAAGTGAAAAGCCAGACTCAAGCCTGCACATCCTCCTCCTGCAATAATGTAATCGTATTGTATCATAAATGGAATAAAAGAATTGAAGGCAAAAAGTTTATTGAAGAGACTCTATTTGTGTCGCATTTCAAACTCTGAACGCTTTTGTAGTCCAGTTAGTGAGTTCAAAAAACTTTAATTGTTAATTTCACGCTTATTTTTTAGGTGTTTGTATTTGTTTTTAAAAAAATATTAGGTCATGAAAACGTTATTTTTTACTTTGCTTGTTTTAAGCAGCAGTTTGTTTTTAGGGTTTACCAACTGCAATTCAAGCCTTTATCATTCCGCTGAAACCAGCTTAGACAATTATTGGTACCAAGGAAAGGCTGAAATCAGTCGTTTTGAATTGGAGCAAGCACGATATGGGGAAATCCACAAAGGAGATGCTTTGATGATTTTTGTCACCGAAGATTTTCGCACAGATATGCAGGTCAAACTTGACAATGAAGTAAACAAAGACAAGGCAATCAACGTCATGAAACTCAATTTTGTGCGTGAATTTCCAACAGGAATTTATGACTATTCTGCCATGACTTCCATTTTTACTCCTATTAAAGACTACAAAACCGAAAGATGCCTAAAAATAACCAATTCTGTCCAAGAATGGTGTGGGCACGTATTTACACAACTCAACTGGCAGGATGGCAAAAGGTACAATGCAAAAAGTTTCTCTTATTTTGAGGCAGATGGCGATAAGGATTTTGAGTTAAAAGCAGACTATTTGGAAGATGAAATTTGGAACATCATCCGCATCAATCCCAAAAATTTGCCATTGGGCAGAGTCAATATGGTCACCAGTACACTCTACAGCCGTTTGGGGCATTGGAGCTTGAGACCTATTGAAGCAGACGCACTTTTGTCAGTTTATGAAGGAGACGAATTTGAAGGAGAAGAGTTGATGGAATATGAATTGATTTATCCCGAACATGCCCGCAATTTGAAGATATTCTATGAAAATGTACCTCCCTACAAAATCCAAGGTTTTCAAGAAACTTACAAGGCTCCTTTTTGGAAAGGAGGCGAAAAAATGACTACCACTGCAAAACGTACCCACACAATCTTGTCAGAATACTGGGACAAATACTCCTTAAAAGACAGGACTTTACGTGAAAAATTGGGATTGAAGGAATAATTTCTTTTGAGTCTAATGCAGCGCTTTCAGAGACATTGCTTTTATAGAGGTATAAAATAACAATGACCTATGAACACATTAGATTTCAATTCAAAAAAATTATTTGCTTTATTATTCATGGTATCAATCGCCACTTTCTTCCATGCCTGTGTCAAGGAAGAGGATTTCGGCAAAACAACCATTACCCTACCTGATGCCAAAGAAATGATTACTACCAACGTCTTCGGTTTGGTGGTAGATGAAAACGAATTGCCTGTCGTAAACAGTGAGGTTTTGCTGCAAACCAATCAAGGTTTTGAAAAAACGACCACAGACGAAAATGGCAATTTCAAGTACTTCGATGTAAGTGTCGTTCGTGAAGGTGCATTTTTGAAGGTGCGTCAAGCAGGCAAATTTGAAGGTTTCCGCAAGATGAACGTGACTCCGAAAAGCTACAATTACACCAAAATCAAATTGCTCGACAAAACCATCATAGGAAGCGTTTCTTCCACAAGTGGTGGAACAGTTAGTCATTCGAGCAGTGCCAGTTTGAAGCTTTCTGCCAACAGTGTTCGCTACGAAACAGGCGGAGCATATTCAGGCAATGTCAATGTGGCAATGTCTTGGATTGACCCAACTGCGGAAGATTTACCTGCCAGAATGGTAGGTGATTTGAGTGGAATCGACGAAAATGGTGCAGAAGTGGTTTTGGGTACTTATGGAATGTTGAACGTCGAACTTTTGGCAGACAATGGGGATGAATTGCAGCTAAAAGACGGCAGTCCTGCCACGCTTTCTTTCCCTGTTCCAGCCGAAATCCGCGATCAAGCACCTGCTACTATTCCACTTTGGTCTTACAATGAAGAAATCGGAACTTGGTTTGAAGATGGCAGCGCAAGCTTACAAGGGAATTTTTATGTGGGAGAAGTGAGTCATTTCAGTTCTTGGAATTGTGACTACAAAGGTGAACGCATTTCAGTAACAGGTAAGGTCATTTCTCGCAATATCTCTTCGGAAGATGTAGTGACCCCTTTCCTTCAAATTTTTATTACCGTTGAAGATATTTTGAACAAAGGAGGATATTTAGACAGCAGTGGAGAGTTTGAGTTCTACAATTTCCCTGCAAACAAGGAATTTACCATCACCATCAAAGACCGATGTGACAACATCATTTTTGAAGAACAGTTTGGTCCTTATGCAGAGGATACCGATTTGGGAACAATCATCGTACCTGTTACAGCAGATAATTTTGTAAATATTTCGGGTTCGGGAACGGATTGCAGCGACAATGCTGTGACGGATGCCTACATCAATTTTGAGTTGGACAATTTGACCTTCCTCTATCCTATTGCTTCAGATGGCACGTTTGAATTTGTAGTCAATGTTTGCGACGAGACTTCTGGTGATATCAACCTAATTGACGTAACCAACGAAAAAGTGAGCCCTACACAAGCAGTTGACTTGACAAGTGGTTCTGTTAATTTGGGTATTTTGAAGGCTTGTGATGAATTGGCTTCCTTTATTGATGTCAAAATAGATGGAGCCAATGCACTCCTATTCTTTGATGTTTTGGCAAACTTCTACCTTCCTGGAGGTATAGACAATTACATGACCATCACTTCTGATGAATTAGGCCCTACGGACATCAATGAATACTATTTCAACCTCAATGTGCGAGGTGTGGCTGGTGTCGGCACTTACAACAATGTGACGGGCTATTGGGCGAACCAATCACAAGAAACGGGTTTCTTCCAATTGCAGTCCAATACAACGGTGGAAATCACTCAATATGGTGACAACCCTGGAGATGTCATCCGAGGAACATTCATAGGAGACGCAGTTACGGATTCTATAGGAATAGCAACGACTATTGTACCTGTAAGCGGAAGCTTTAAGGCAATTCGAGAATAAGTTTTGGTATTAGTTTTTTAGAAAAAACGCTTAGTGAAAATGCAAATTCAAAGTACAAATTCAAACGCAAAAACTCTTTGAGTTAGAGTTGATGAAAATCTTATTTGACCTGAATTGTTTTGAAAATTTCACTTTTGAGGCTCTTTGATTTTTGCTATACTGCAAATGGTCAAAGAGCCTTTTTTTATATGAAAAAGAGAGAGCTTCAACCCCTATTCAAAACCGACTGATAAACCGCACCAAAGAACGTTTGGCAATTGGCAACAACGTTTCCTGCAATGGAAAAGCCTGTTCACTTCTCACCAAAAAAGTAGCAGGATTGGGCAAGGCTCGATTCGTCCGAATCAAATCCAATTTGATGGCTTCGTAGGTATTGGTAAACTTGCGGATATAGGAACGCAAATAATGGGTGCGAATGGCTCGGTATTTTTCGGAAGCACTTTCAAAAATTGTCAATTGGTAGTTGTAAACCTGTGTATCACCTAACTTTCCATTGCTGAGTAGCAAATATCCTTCATCCGACTGCAAAGGCACTATCCCAACAGGTTCAATCTTCAACTTGGCTTTTACAAACTCATACAACTCCCGCCCATTCTCCATTTGTGCCTTTATTTGGGGAATCGCAAAAGTCAGAATCGCCTCTATTTCATCCATATATTCATCATCGTGCATCAGTTTTTCGTACTCGATTCGGAAATTATCTAAATCAATTTTTCGGATACGTTGGGTAAACTGCTCACTTACCTTTTGCTTCTCTTCTTTAAAAATGACTAAATTCTGATAATGAAAAATCAAATCTGACAAAAAAGGGTACACTTTTTGAACATCGAAGTTCCGACTAACCTGCTGCAAATAAGCCAGCAACAAATATTTTTTGTACTCAAAATCTATGCTTCCCTCCACCAACCAGTTTGTTCTTAATTGATTACTCATATGTCATTTTTATTTCGTTAAAGCAATGGTCAAGAAGTGAATCCCATTTTTATTCAGCAGAGTCCTCATTCTCTTAAAAGAAGATTGAAGGAGGTATGTTATTCTGGTCATTTTCTTCCATCCCCGTTTTGTCAAAACTTGTTCTAAAATAACGAAAAAAATGGTCATTGAAAAAAATATCTACTTTCAAGTATAAAATTGTACGCACATGAAATCAACAATTATTTTATTTTTTGCTTTACTAGCACTTCCATTTTCAGCCAGTTATGCTCAGACTTCAAGTCTTGCCAATAAGGATGAGGCAAGCCGTTTGTGTGATGATGTTTTGTTCGCACTCGAAAAGTCGGAAACCCTTGCAGCCATGAAATTATTGCGGGGAAAAACCACACAGGACGAAAAAGTGTTAACAGATTTGATTGCTTTTTTGGAAATTTCGGCAAGTAAATACGGTAAAATCCAAGGAAGTGAACTCGCTAAATCACAAGAAATTGGCGAAAATATTTTTCGTTTCACCTATGCTTTGCGCTACGAACAACATCCTGTTTCACTTCAATTCTATTTTTACAAAATCAAAGATGCTTTGGAATTGAAGGAAATAGCTTGGGGTGAAGAGATGTCGGAACTGTTTTAAGCCGTCTTTCATTTTGAAGCATGAGTGGTAAATCGCCCTCATTTTTATTCACGATTTACCACTCATTGTTTAATTCCTAAAAAACTTATGTCCTTATACAAAATCATTCAAACTCCACAAGGTGCCACCATAGGAATATGGCGCATTGAAGAGGAGGTCGATGTCTTGAAACAAAAAGTACATCCAAGTATTTGGCAACAAGATAATTATCAAAGTATCACAAGTACTCGTCGTCAAAAAGAGTGGTTGGCAACAAGGGTTTTGATTCGAGAATTACTCCCACAAAATGAGGTCATGGATATTCGGTACGACGAATTTGGCAAGCCCAGTCTCAATCAAAACACACGCTACCTTTCCATCACCCATTCCAGAGATTTTGCAGCAGTCATCTTTCACCACCACAAAGAATTGGGCATTGACCTCGAACCTATCCACCCCAAAATTTTGCGTTTAAAACGCAAGTTTGTTTCCGACAAAGAGGCATTGCAAATTGAAGGAGAGGATGTATTCAAACTCACCCTTTTTTGGAGCGCAAAAGAAACACTTTACAAACTTTATGGCAAAAAAAAATTACGCTTCAAAGAACATTTATTGATTCATTCCCAAACCTCAACACAAACTCAAGCAAAAAATTCCAAGTTTGAAGCAGAAGGTTACTTAGAGGCAAGTATCTGCAAAGAGTCCTTCAACCCCCACACCAAAGTTTACTACCAACAAATCGAGGGCAGCATTTTAACCTATACGTTAGCAAATATTTGATAAAGCAGTCCTTTTTTATTATATTAGTGCCACCAAATTAGTACAACTCTCCCACCTCAAAGATTACACTTAACCGACATCCACCTCAAAATCACTTTTTTGATAATTTGAACCGAAACAATGTCGACCATGAGAGTATTATCTTTATTGGGTATGGGCTTCGCCTTGCTTATGATGAGCTTACCGATCAACGCCCAAAGTGATTATGTAGTGTTTGAAAGAGCCTACAATCATTATATCCAACAAAAACACAGTGAATCCATCCACCTTTTAGAGAAACAAATCAACTATAAATTGGCGCACTCTCCAAAAACCGCCAATTTTCTTCAACTATCACAACAAGCCTACAATCAAGGCTTGCTACTGTTTCTTCAATTGAGGCAAAATCCAAGCCTTGCAGTCCAAAAGGAATTATTCCTTTTTTCTCCAACCGAATTGGCACACTACCTTGGCAATCATTCCAATGCTACTTTGTGGCAAAAAGCACGTCTTGCCTTAATAAGCGAAGAGTATAAGCACTCACTTCAACAAAACATTGCACAAGGCTTTATGCTTGCAGGAATGGCTGCAATTCAGATGAATAACTTAGAGGAAGCAGTCAGGTACTTTGATAAAACCCTTCAATTGGACTCCAACCACAAGGCGGCAAAATTGGGGATGGCGATGATTAAATTTAAAGGAGGGGACACAGAATTAGCACTAAAATTACTGAATGACTTTTCAGAACAATTTCCAGACAATCACTTTGCTGATTTATGCAAAGCAGACATTTACCACTCTTTGGAATACTACGATAGGGCGGCAAAATCTTTGGATATTTTCTTGGGACACCTACCCTGTGATGAAGAATCCCTCACCTTCAACCATTATGATTTGTTGATGGTTAATGGACAAAACAAAATGTTCCTACGCAATTACGATGTTGCAGAACAGTATTTTAGCCAAGCCATTGAACTCAATGACGAATCCGTTGCGGCTTTTGTAGCCAGAGCAGAGGCAAGGGCTTACAAATTGAAATTAAAAGAAGCAGAGGAAGATTTGTTTATTGCCCGAAGTTTAGACAATGAAAATTCAAGGGTTTTTCACATGCTGGGTTATGTCAAAATGCTGCAATGGCAAAACGAAGAAGCTCTCTCCTATTTCTCCAAATCCATTGCCTTACAAGACGATATAAAAGAGGCTTATATCCACCGAAGTTCTATTAGGTCGGTATTGGGCGATATTGAAGGAGCAATTGAAGACCTCAATCAGGTGATTGAAATGGACGAAAAAGCGGAAAAATCCTATGCCGTACGAGCTTATTTGAAGTCTCGAAAAGGAGATTTAAAAGCAGCTTTGGCAGACTACAATCGTGCAGTCGAACTTTCACCCAGCAATGCAAGTCATTTTATTGGGCGAGCTGCCATCAAAGAACAGCTCGAAATGGAGGAAAGTTATTTGGATGATTTGG
>JBGCDY010000318.1:0-6191 GCA_045105835.1 Chitinophagales bacterium | reverse complement strand
TTGGTTTTTGTTTTTGGAGGAATCCCGAAAAACACGGCTTTGGAGTTTATCAAGCAAAAGATATTTACGAATGATATTATTCAGGATGCTTCTTATGTAACCTTGCGTAACATAAGCCTTGGGTACAATTTCTCTTCGAGTTTACTATCGAAGACAAACGTCTTTACCAAAGCACGAATTTACGTTTCTGGACAGAATCTAGTATATGTAACAGCTGACGACTACACTGGGTTCAATCCAGAGTCTGTAAACACTACCACTCCAACTACATATGGTTATCAAAGAGCTGGTTCTCCTATTCAGAAAACTGTATCTGTTGGACTTAACTTAGGATTTTAGTAAAAAAAATAGATTTTCTGTGGGATTTTAAATCTCACAGAAAATTTATTTCAATTTAAATTTAATAAAATATAATTTCAATGCTTCATTTGAAGCACTGGTAATTTATTGAAATGAATATATATAAATGAAAAATATACTTATAATATCAATTTTTTCAATAGGGCTGATGTTCACTTCCTGTGAAAAAGATTTTTTAAGCCCAGCCCCTACTGCTGCAGTTAGTGCTGCTGCTTACTATTCTACTGAAGCAGAATTAGAAGCAGGAGTAATTAACATGTATGATGGAATTCAGGGAGTTAATATATTAGCTGATACAGATGTCAATAAAAATCACTCGATTCAGTTTGAGTATTACTTGACAGAAATGAGAAGCGACAACACAAGAACCAAAAGTAGTGAAGGTGAAGCAGCACAATTTGAAAGCTATACGATTGAATCTACTAACGGTATCGTTACTGATTATTACCGAAGCTTTTATAGCATCATATTTAGAGCCAATACTGTACTTGAAAATTTAGGTGTAGCTTCTGGCGAAAGAGCTACTCAGTTTGAAGGAGAAGCTAGGTTCGTAAGAGCGTATGCTTATTTTAATCTGGTAAGACTATTTGGTGATGTTCCTTTGGTTGACCGAGTAATCGCTCCATTAGAAACAGATATTCAATTTACAAGAGTAGCTACAGCTAATATATATTCCTTAATCGTCTCTGATTTGACTACAGCAGCTAACTTGTTGGACGATTCTTATCAAACAAGAGCTTCTAAATCAGGTGCTCAAGGATTGTTAGCCAAGGTACATTTGACGTTGGGGAATGATGCTGAGGCAAAAACATTATGTGAGTCAGTAATGAATGCTGGATTCTCTTTGGAATCAGAATTCAAAGATGTCTTTTATTCAGAAGGAAATAATGAAGTAATATTTTCTGTAGGATATGTTGGTGATGATACAAAAGACAGCCAAAATTTTTCAACTGAATGGTTGAATGCAGTTGGGAGAACAAGTGGTGTTAACTATGTGACCAATGATGTAATAGCAGTTTTGGATGAAAAAGGAGGAAATAGAGCAGCATACTCTTATCGACAAGATGCGCTTCAATCAGTTCAAAATCAAGTAGTCAAATACCTACCTGATGGTGATGCAACTTTGGGAATCAACCCTACCTCTAGTAATCCAAGTCTTGCTGGAAATGATTGGATAGTCTTGAGATATGCAGATGTATTATTGATGCACGTAGAAGCAATTATTAATTTGGGTAGTGGAATTAGTACAACAGACCCTGCAGCATTGGCTTCTTTCCAAGCAGTAAGAGACAGAGCTGGATTGACGGATCCTGTAGCCAGCGTATCTAAAGAAGAATTATTGGTCGAAAGAAGAGTTGAATTGGCTTTTGAGAATCATAGATTCTTTGATTTGGTTCGATTTGGAGTTGCTAATGAAGTTCTTTCAGAGTTCGCTTCAGATAATGGCTACTCTTTTTCTGCTACTGACCTGTTATTGCCTATACCTCAAAGAGAAATAGGGCTTAGCAATGGTCTATTAACTCAAAATCCGGGTTATTAATAAATATTATTTCATCAATCCTTAACACAAAAGAAAATATTATGTACAACATAAATATAAAAGGAACCTCTTGGGCGGGGTCAATATTCCTACTTTTTTTCGTTTTTCTTTCTGCATGCGACTTTACGTATGAGTTGCCAGAGGCGAATTCTATTGCGGACGAAACACCACCATCAGCCTCATTCGATTTCAAAGCAAATTCGGATGATTATTTGACAATTGATTTCAGTAATTTTTCAGGCAGTGCTACAGATTATGCTTGGGATTTTGGGGATGGAGCTACTTCAACAGAGAAAGATCCGTCTCATACATACGCAGGAATAGGGGTTTACACTGTTTCATTGGCTTCTTCTGACAAATTAGGAGTAACAAATACTGCTTCTATAGAATTTGAAATCACTGAACCTATCGACGATTTCGAACCTGAAATTTTGAACCCAGGATTTGATATTGAAGGTGATGATTCTTATCGTGACCATTGGACAAATGATTTGAGAGAAAGTTTTTCTGGCTTGCAAATTACGAGTAGCCCTGTACATAGTCCTGAGAAAGCAGGTAAATTACCATCTGATGGAAGTAGATTGATTTATCAGTTGGTTGCTGTTCAACCCAACAAAAATTACATTGTTTCCTTCTACTACACGATGAAAACTTCACCTGAAGGTCTTTTAAATGTAGCTATTTTGGGTGGACATTTAACGGATGAATCACAAGCAGAAGCTCAGACTATTACCAAAGTAGCATTGAATGATCAGTCAGATGCTAATACCTATGTGTTAGAAAAAATTGCTTTTAATTCAGGGGATAATTCTGAAATAGCAATTTACATAACGAATGTTGGTGTAGAGTGTCGTCTTGATAGCTTTTCAATTGAGAATAATTAATCAACTTAATATTCAAGTATCGGATACTTCAAAAGTATCCGATACTTAATATTTAAACAACCACATGAATCTTACCCATTTTCACTTCAAAATTTTCCTACTTTGCCTTGTTTCTTTCTCATTGCTACTTACTACTTCAAGTTGTAAAAAAAAGGGAATAGAAAGACCGCAGGGAGAGTACATCCCTCCTCCAAAAGAAGAGGATTCCGAAAACCCCAATGAGGAAAACGAAGAGAATACTGGGCAAGAAATATTCCCCAATATTGACCTTAATAATTGGAAGGTCACACTTCCCGTCGGAAATCCAACAGAAGTTGCACCTCCTGCAATCTTGGATTATGCCAACAACGAGACCTTGAAACCATTTATGTACAACGATACTGCAGATGGATCATTGGTTTTCTATACCTATCCAGGTGCTTCAACTGCGAATTCTTCTTATTCTCGAACTGAATTACGAGAACAAATGGTTCCAGGCAGTAATAGCACAAATTGGACATTCGCACAAGGCGCAAACATGCGGGGAACATTGGCGATGTCTGAAATTTCGACAGACTCGGACAACAGGTTTCACCGAACCATTATCATGCAAATTCATGGAAGGTTAACCAACGAACAACGAGATTTGATTGGCGAGGATGACAACAATGCACCTCCAATACTCAAAATCTATTGGGCGTATGGATATGTGCGGGTCAAAACAAAAGTGTTGAAGGATATAAACGCATCAGGTATTGACATTTTACCCGTTAGCGCATGGGGCGATGACGATGGATATACCTTCAATGAATACGTGGGGTTTGATAAATTTATCCTTGAAGTAAAAGTGGAAGAAGGTAGAATGGAGGTAATCTTAAACGATAATGAATCTGTAGTGTATGATGATATCCATATCCAAAAGTGGGGTATCTTTGAAAACTACTTCAAAGCAGGGAATTATCTCGCATCTAAAGATGAAGGCTCTTTTTCAAAGATAAAATATTACGAATTAGAAGTAACTCATTAAAACGGAGGACGGTTTCTGTACCGCCGAATTCATTCGACGATACACCATACTCAACTATCGAACTTGTGTTGTAAGCATCTATTTGACAATACAAAATGTCTATTAGAAATAACTAAACAGAATGCTGAAAAAAATCACCGCACTACTTTTAGGAATTGGACCAGGAATCTTTGCCATCGGTTATACGATTGGCACAGGTAGCGTCACTTCAATGATAGTAGCAGGTAGTCAACACGGCATGCAATTGTTGTGGGTGTTGTTTCTCAGTTGTTTGTTTTCTTGGGTTTTGATGGAAGCCTATGGTCGTTATGCTTTGGTGACAGGAGAAACGGCTTTGTTTGGTTTTCGCAAACATCTAAAATTCGGAAAACCTATTGCTCTCCTGATTATTGCAGGTATCACCTTCGGTCAATGGAATTCATTGATGGGTATTTTAGGCATTTCTGCCAACGCCATTTTTGAAGTCACTGCACTGTTTGTTCCTGCAATCAAAGACCACGAATATTGGAGCGTACTGCTCATTGCAGTAGTGATTATCAGTGTGATGTACAGTATTCTTTGGATAGGAAAATATTCGATATTTGAAAAACTACTCTTAGTTTTTGTTTCCTTGATGGGCTTGTCATTTTTATTGTCTTTGTTCATCATCTTACCTGACCCCAAAGCCATGGCAAAAGGTATGATTCCTTCGATTCCCGAAGTGGAAGGCGGCAGGATGTTGGTAGCTGCTTTTGTCGGAACAACTATGGCTGCAGCTACTTTTTTATCCCGACCATTATTTGTAAAAGGCAAAGGCTGGACGAAAGACAATCTCAAGGATCAGCAAAAAGATGCGATATGGGCAGCAACCTTAATTTTTGTCATTAGTGCATCTATTATGGCAGTTGCTATGGGAGCATTCTACGAAGAAGGAAAGGTAGTTACCAAAGTTTTGGATATGGTGTATGCTCTCGAACCCGTTGCAGGTAAATTTGCCATAGCCATTTTCTTTGTTGGAACTTTGGCAGCAGGATTGTCATCTATTTTTCCGATACTAATGATTACGCCTTTACTTGTTGCGGATTATCAGGCAGGTGAGTTGGATACTTCTTCCAAACAATTCAAAATTATTGCAGGAATTGCTTGTATCATTGGATTAGCCGTCCCTGTTTTGGGTGCGAACCCTATTCAATCACAAATACTAACGCAAGTATTCAATGTGTTTGTCTTGCCATTAGTCATCATCGGCATCATTGTTTTGACCAATAAAAAAGAACTAATGGGATCCCACAAAGCAGGTTGGGCACTCAATCTTGGAATGTGGGCAGCTCTATTTTTTGCCTGTGTGATTTCTTACAATGGAGTAATAGCAATTGCCGAAAAAATGTAAATATAAAATAATAATAACGAAAAGATTGAAGAGAGAGAATTTTTTGGAACGGGCAAAATTATAGTTGTTAAAGCAGACGATAATACGTTTTTTGAAGCTATCCAAAATTCAAAATATGGAGATATTTTGGAATTGGGATCGGGTAATTACGTAGTGACTAAATCCACTGACTTAAGGTCACCCTATTTCTATTATTTCAAAAGCCGATGCGGCTAATTATTCAATTCCAAAGAACCTCTCTTTTTAATAACAAGGAGAATCATATCAGGCTGAAAACTTAATTTTATATTAAAGGGAAGCAAGTAAGTAATATTTTTAATTTGTATTTAATAAAAAGGTAAACAATGAAAAAATCAATTTTTATATCTTTTTTAGCATTGATTTTATTTCAAGCATGTACTAAAAGTGAAGTGCAAATTGAAAATGAAATCCAAATTAAAGACGAAGTGCAAATCCCTACTTTGGACAGTAGTAACTTCACTTGCTTAGATATTAATGAGACGGATGTGATAAGCAATGACTGCGTGGGATGGGACTGCAATTTTAAGCTTATACACCGAGCTGCTGTGGATATAAATGAATACGAGGGAGAGGCAAATGGAGATAAAAACGTTTTTCAAATGGTTTATGATAATCAGGGACTTTTGGGAGGCGTGGATTATGAAACCAAAAATATACTGGTATTTGAATTGGATGAATCTCAAAATAGTTTTTCTGTAACGGATGGTGATTTAGAAGGTATGCGGGCACATTACAGGAGAATATGTTATTGTAATGAGACAGAATTTAAGCCTGTTAGTTTAGGTTGTATCGAAGGTGAGAAACAATCTGATGGGACTTGGCTGATACAAGGAAATGTGAAAGTTTCTTATTCTTTTGGAGATTTTGATATAAAGTTTGACGCACAGTTTGCAAATTAAAATTACTATTTCTCATTCAAAGGCATTCAGTTTTTTTCTATATTACATCTTAAATTTGAAGTAAAATTATAAATTAATATTTCTTTTTCCCTTGGAATTATTGAGCGTAAAC
>JBGCDY010000317.1:0-10303 GCA_045105835.1 Chitinophagales bacterium | reverse complement strand
ATTACCCCTCTGTCAGTGCCAAACAATATAGAAGTTGAGTCATTAAAAAGGTCAGCTTCCTCACTCCAACTAAAGCCCTCATTTTTACGACTTACTATACATTCAAAATCCTTACCTTCTTGTTCATATCTTAGCTTTACTCTTTCGACATTTTCCTTTTCTAGAATTCGTGAATCTCTACTCAAGATTCCAGAAATTACTCTCAACAAAGTAGTCTTCCCTGACCCATTCACCCCATAAATCACTGTAATGGGTTCATCCGAAAACTCCAAATTAATTTCACGTTCAGGGTCTTTAAAACCCTTAATGTATATGCTTTTTAATTTCATTGTCATTATCCAAATTAAATTCAGTCAACAATTTACTTCTTTTCACCAAAAATAACCAAACTTCTTCCAAAAACCATAGAAAAATCGGTAGGAATGGCTATGAGTGCATTTGAAGTTTGATGGTATTGACTTAGCCTCTGAATTTGTTGGTGAGGTAATGGCTCGGATTTACACTTTATAGGGGTGAAAATAGAACAATTTCATCATTTCAATATCTTTTGGCTTGGATATTTGGTAGCTTCAATTTAATACAAAAAACCGAAACTTTGATTAAATTTGTTTGACACAAAAAGATTTCTTTCACAGCATTTTTTTACCCTCATGCACGTTGCAAAAAAACACAATTTGAAATCTGCTCCAATTCCTTCTAAATCCAAAGGTAAACTCACCTACGTTTCTCCCGAAGACCCCAAATGGAAACAGTTCATCATCAAAACAATGGAGGTGTTCACAGGTTATCGAACGGTTGAAAAAAAGTACAACGAGATACAAAAGATGGATATAGAGCCCATTCAACTTTGGGGCGAAACGCTCAAAAAACTGAATATTTCGACTGACTATAATCCACAACAATTGGCGAAAATTCCCAAAACAGGACCTTTGGTCTTGATTGCCAATCATCCCTTTGGAGTAGTAGATGGTTTGGTTTTGGGAAAGCTAACGAGTATGGTGCGGAAGGAATTTTTGTTTTTGGTCTATGACAGTCTTTGCCAACAGGATGAGCGCATCAATCAATTTTTGTTGCCCGTTGATTTTAGAGAAACCAAGGAGGCTCTTCGGACCAATATCAATACCCGAAAAGAAGCCATTAAACGTTTGGATGAAGGTGGAACTTTGCTGATTTTTCCAGCAGGAGGTGTTTCGACTGCCCCTAAGGGAATAGGAAAGGCAGAGGATTTGGAGTGGAAACGATTCGTAGTCAAGGTTATAAAACGCTCAAAAGCCACGGTTGTTCCTGTATTTTTTTATGGTCAAAATAGCCGTATGTTTCAGATTGTTAGTCAATTCAGTGCGCCTATGCGTTTGGGGATGTTGATCCATGAAGTGAAGAACAAGATGGGGAAAACATTGAAGGTGGAAATTGGCAATCCGATTTCTTTTGAAGGGCTTGCCCATCTTAAAGACAGACAAGTTTTTTTGGACTATCTGAAGGAGCAAGTTTATGGATTAGAGCAGGATTCTACTAAGTAGTTTGCTGAATATCCTCACAAAAAAGTATAGCCTATGGAAACCTGGAAAGTGTTTTTGGGTGATTCTCCGTAGTTCAAAACGGGTTTGAAGGTATCCGTAAAGCCATAAAAGTAACGCACAGAAGCATTCAACCCTATGGGAGATTCGATCCCCAATCCACCTCCTAAAGAAAAATCTGTGGTTTTGAGAAGGGATTTGGCATTGAAGCTGGGAATGCCTGGTATACGGATGGTGGCACTCATCAACTGTCCAATTTGAGGAATCACTTGTATATTGAAGTGATTGGTGATAAATATTTTTGCAGTCAAAGGAAGAACAAAATATCCATAAGTCGCACGACTTTCAGGAGCAAGAATTTCAGAAACTTTGTTTTGGGAGTAGAGAATCTCTGGCTGGAATCCAAAACGTTTACCAAATCGAACACTCAAATAGAATCCCGCATGATAAGCGCCTTGAGTAGCCAATTCTTCGGCATTACCTTTGTAGTCGGTGATATTTGCCCCTGCTTTGAAGCCCATAATGGCTTCGCCAACTCTTTGAGCAGACAAGGATTGCGGCAAAATTAGCATCAAACAAAATACAAAACAGAGACTTCCCATAAAAAAGGGGTAAAAGCGAAAAGAACAATTTGACTTTTTGATAATGGTATGATTGAAGTGTCTAAAATGAGTTTTATCCTCAACAAGATACCGCTTACTGAGGATAAAATTGTCTGCTGATTTACAAAATCAAAATCGCTATTCTCTTCAATCGTTATTAAATGAATGTACGTCCAAGCGAGATTTGTAGAATATTCTTGGGAGATTTTTCATAATCCAAAATGGGTTTAAAGGTATCTTTTGTTTGGATTACAAGAGTTTTGATTGCCAGACTACAATCTTTTTCTTGGAGGTATGAACCAATTATATGTAGCTTCGTTTTAGAATTTTTATCAGATAAAATGACGGAAATCCATGCAAAATCAACAACAACATCGTTTGGATGAAATAAAAGCTACTTTAAACTTACCTTCCTATACGACGAATACGCTCTTGTTGCGGAAAGTCATCTTGAGACACCAACATCAATTGCTTCAAGAATTGATAGACCTAAAACTTGATTTAAACGATTACGATATAACAACTTATCGAAATCCTTTGGTTGTGGCGGCTCACTGCAATAATGAAAAGGGTTTTGAGTTATTAATCAAAGCGAAAACGGTAGTTAGTCCTGCTTTGGCGGTGGGTGAGCTGATTCCCCTTCTCATCAAAAAACGCCAAAACACGATGTTGAAAAACTTGCTCAATTCTGATATGGCAATGGATATTGACAGTGTAGATGTACCTGTATTGGGAATTCCTTTGATTGCCCACACTATTTCAATCAATAATTTGGAGGCATTGTTGGTGCTGATAGAAGCAGGAGCGAATGTCAATTGCAGGTTTCGAGATATTACACCTCTTGATTTTGCAGAAATATTGCACCGAACCGAAATGGTTGACATATTGATAAAAGCGGGTGGAGAGCGAGCTTGATATAAGTGCATTTAATGAGGAACTAATAAATGGTGGGTTTGAGAAAAATCCAATTCAAGGATTTTTTTGATTTTCATTGATTACTTAGTATCTTTCGGGAGAGGGGATTTTTTAAAAATCATTTTAATCTTATGAAAAAATTAATTTTATGGACTCTATTGGTAGGAATGTCAATGGGAGTCAATGTATTTGCGCAGGTTACAGGTTCAGTCGGTTTTTTGACTGGAACAAATAAACTAACTGGAGAAAATAAGCTAATCGGAGAATATGAACCGATACGAGATAAGGCATCTGCGGTGTCGAATATTCAAAAATTGCAGAAAGGGGCTTTGCTGGTACGTCTAAAAACCCGCAAAAAAACCATTGATGCCTTTAAAAATAGTGGCTATCTGAAAATGGCGGATCAAGTTGAAATGAAACAGAAGGCAAAGAATCAAAAATTGATGAATGCCTTTAGAAAAAATTTCAGCTTCTGTGAGGTGTATTTTTTCTACAGCGAGGATTCCGAAAAAATAATGGAGGGAGAATATGAAGGCATTTTTTTGAATGAAAACTTGGAGAAAGATGCAAGGATTGTATTGAAAGAGGATTTTATATTGACTGCGGAAGTGGGCAGTATTGTCAAAGATCCTGTTTCGGTGGATGCTTCTGGCAATGAATATGCTGCTACTTCAGGTATGTCCGAAAGTGTTTTGATCATTAAAGACAGCAACTTTGAGCAACTTCGCCGCCCTTTTCCTTATTATGTAAAAGCCGGTGACCGTTTTATCGACAAAAAAGTGGCAAAACTGAACAAACGTCTATTTGCTTTTGCAGGGATTCGATAAAACAGAGAGATTCTCAATTATTTGATTGCTATAGAGATAGAGGTGGTTTTTTCCAAGGGAGAAACCACCTCTATTTTTTCGTGTTACTCAATAAAGTAAGTAATAAGAAAAAAATAACTTGAACACCTTAATTCCCCTTTTGAAAGGGGGTGGGGTATGTTAGCTAAAAAATTGTTCAGGTTATTTTTTTACCGTTACTAAATCAGTTATTTTGTTTTTGAGCTTGAATTTGTATTTTGAATTTGCGTTTTCAGAGAGCTATTCCACCACAAAATCATAACTCGCTGGAGGTCCTGCCAGAAAAGGCTTCAATTCTCCTTTGGCTTTGATATGTCGCTCATCTTCTTGGTATTTTTTGTATTCTGCGGCATTCAAAAACTCCATTTGAATCACCACATCATAGTCGGATAAGGCTCTCTCATCTCCCAAATCTTCAAAATTTCCGACTTCAAAATTTTTCACCTCTTCAATATCATCCAAACCCTCCAAAACCCACATCAACTTTGCTTTGTCTTCTGTCGAAATGTCGTCTTTTACTTTGAAGAAGACCATGTGAACCAAAGAACCTTTTTCTTCAATAAAGTTGAGTTCATCAATTTTTTTTTGAAGGGCAGCCATTTGTACACCTTTTCGTTGGACTTCTTCCTCTAATTCGTCCAAATGTGCTTGCACATTAGGGCTTTGTTGGCAACTTGTAAACAAAGAGGCAAAAATGAATAGGGGGAAAATAAATTGTTTCATGTTGAATGTGGAAATTTATTGAAGGAACGCTACAAAAATAAATTTACATTTTTTAGGGCTGAACATCCCCCAACCCTCCCGAGGTTTCGAGACAGGCTCTTCAAAGGGGGAATTAAGAGTGTAAATTTATTTCTTCCGCATTCCGAAGGTAAAAGAACACTTCAATTTACTAAAAATGCCCCAATAAAAATCATTGATTGATAATTTTATTGGGGCATTGAATTATGTTTTACTGAAATATTTGAAATGCAGTTTTAATTTTTATTCGCATTTTAATTTTCATTCATTGCCTTTATCGAATTAAGGTAATGTTTCCTCTCACCAACAATGGCTTGTCACGGTCATCTCTATCAACTGCTTGTAGGTAATAAGGGTAGATTCCAATGTTTTGTTTGTCGTTTTTGAAGAAACCATCCCATGCTTCAAGAGGATTGGAAGTGCTAAAAACAGGTTCTCCTGAACGATTGTAAATCACAAAATTAACCAGTTCTACACCTTGATTGAGGAAAACATTGATTTGGTCGTTGATTCCATCATCATTTGGAGAAAAAGCTGTTGGTACAATGACACGTTGTTGATTGGTAGGAGTGGGGGTAGGTTCATCACAGTTTTCTACTGCTACAATAACTGAAGCGCTGCCACTTCCGCAATTGGTGAAAACCTCTACTTGATAAGTACCTGACTCATCAACCGTCAATTGAGGCTCAGTTGAACTATCCGACCACAGGTAAGATTCAAAACCTTCACCTGGTTCTAAGGTTGTGCTTTCGCCCTCACAAATTTTGATAGTATCTGCTCCGAAATCAATGGTAGGATTCACGACTGCTTCAAAATTCACCTCAATTTCATCTGATGCAAGACAACCATTCGCATTGCTCACACTGACGGTATAAGTTCCCGAAACGGTGGCGGTAAAACTAGGGTCGGTCGAGCCATCTTGCCACATGTAGAAATCAAAATTATCACTGGGCATCAAGACAACATCTGTTCCTTCACATTCGTCAATGTTTTCTCCCAAATCAACTACAGGAGTTGGCAATACTTCTACATCCATCATAGCCGTAGCCGTACAACCTGTGTCGTCTGAAATGGTGACAAAATAGGTAGTGTTGGTACTTGGGCTTGCATTTGGCATTGCAGCCAAAGCATTGTCTAAGTCCGCTACTGGTGACCAACTATAAGTAACCGTCCCCAATGATAGAAGTGCATCGACACTCAATGCAGTGCTTTTGCCATTGCAAATAGTGAATAAGTTTTGATTGGCTGCTGCTTCCAATTCACAACAAACAGGCTTGGATGGGACATTGGCAGATACTGGTAAAATGAACACATCTTGTGCGATGGGAAGTTGGACAGTATTAAAACTCGCATTGATAGCAGTATTACTGAATGCACAATCGGAACTACTGATATTCAATACTTCCGAGTTGCAATCATCGGCATTCGATAAATCGGTTTGGAGTAAATACATGTCGTCTCCACTTCCGTCAAAACCATTGGTTTGGGTAACCATGATAATATTGTTGCCTCCTACCAGCATTTTCTTTGGAGATTCTACATTTTCAACGGATTCATCACCCTCACTGCCATAGCTGTAAGCACTCAGTACATCTCCTTGTTGATTGGTTTCGACCAGTTGAATGTCAAGATTGTTGCCATTTCTATAAGAAGAGGCAAAAGCAAAGTTGCCACTTGAAAGTTCTACCATGTCTATAATGCCATCATCATTGGCAGCTCCTAAAGTCTTGGTCCAAGAAAGTGTTCCTGAGGCATCCAATTTTACGGCTACTTCATTGAAGGTAGAACCTCCACAACTGAGTGTTTTGCCATACAAAAGATAACCTCCATCATCGGTCAATACATTTCGGTACGCAATGTCCTCATTGGTACTTCCGATAGAAAGAGAGCGCAATAAATTGCCTCCATTTGCTTCGTCTATTTCCAATAAAAGCATATTGGAACCATTACCCGTAAAACTGGACTCAACGCCCGTAGCCACAATAGTACCATCTGGTTTTTGCTGCAAATCATAAATGGTTTCTGTTCCTGTATTCCCCAGTGCTTTGGACCAAAGAAGTGACTGTCCATTCCACCTAAGTTTAGCAATCCAAGCATTGGGTGTGTTGTTCCCGCTTTGGAGTGAACCACCTAATAGGTAACCATTCAGTGATACCTGCAAAATGGTATAAGCTTTCTCGGTACTGTTGTCATTGCCAATGAATTTTTGCCAATCAACGGTACCATCCGCTTCAATTTTTAATACATAAGCCTGTTCATTGAAGGGAGTAACACTTTTGGAACTACCCACAATGGCATAACCTCCATCGCTTGAAGAGGTAATGTCGTAGCCAATGTCATCATTGATACCTCCATAGGTATTTGCCCAAAGAATAGCTCCATTGTTGTCGACTTCCATTACCAAAACGTCTGCTTGCCCTGCACCACTGCTGGTGGTAGAGCCACACATCATAAAACCATTTGGGCTGGGTATAATGGAGTTAATACTTTCATTTCCATTGCCCCCATAGATGTTTTGACGAATTTGAGCGAAGGAATTTAATTGAAGGAAAAGTAGGCTTAAACAGGTAAAAATTAGTAATCTAAGGTGCATGATAGGAATTGTTTTCATTTCTTTTATAAATGGAAAAACCATCTCTCTTGGATACTCTTTGTGGCTGATTGTTTAAAAAGGCTGCAAAAGTAAGTTTTTTTTTAGGCTATATTGAATTTACAATTTCTATAATTTACTTGCAGAATATTGCCTAATTTTGCAGACTCAGAACCATTAACGTTTTTTAATGGTTTAAAGTCTAATTACAACAATTTAAAAAGCATAAAAACCATGCCGAGCTTGACTAGTACAGCTATATCAACGGATTTTTTGACAAAACTGGGAATAAAAGACTTAAATTCTGGCGTTTCGACAGGACAGGAATGGGTAAAAGGAGGCGGAGAAGTGATTTCTTCTTATTCGCCTGTGGACGGAAAATTGATTGCAAAAGTCAATACAGCTACCCGTGAGGATTATGACCATGTGATGGAAAAGGCACAAGCTGCCTTCAAGGTTTGGCGCATGATGCCTGCTCCAAAACGGGGCGAAATCGTTCGTCAATTTGGCGAAAAATTGAGAGAATACAAGGATGAATTGGGGCGTTTGGTGTCTTACGAAATGGGAAAAAGCCTGCAAGAAGGTTTTGGTGAAGTACAGGAAATGATTGACATTTGCGACTTTGCAGTAGGCTTGTCTCGCCAATTGTACGGTTTGACGATTCACTCCGAAAGACCTAAGCATAGAATGTACGAACAATGGCATCCATTGGGGGTCGTAGCTATCATTTCTGCCTTCAATTTCCCTGTGGCAGTATGGGCTTGGAATACGGCTTTGGCTTGGATTTGTGGAGATGTTTGTGTGTGGAAACCTTCCGAAAAAGCTCCGATTTCAGCGATTGCTTGTATGAATATCATGGCGGAAGTATTGAAGGAGAATGATTTACCTGAAGGCATCAACTGCTTGGTGGTAGGTGATTACAAAGTGGGTGAAATGATGACTACTGATGCTCGTGTGCCTTTGGTTTCTGCAACGGGTTCTGTCAGAATGGGTAAAATCGTTGGACAGACAGTCGCTGCAAGATTAGGGCGTAGTTTGTTGGAATTGGGAGGAAACAATGCAATCATTGTGACCGAAGATGCCGACTTGAATTTGACCTTGATTGGGACTGTTTTTGGTGCAGTGGGGACTTGTGGACAGCGTTGTACTTCTACCCGTCGCTTGATTGTACATGACAGCTTGTATGATACAGTAAAGGAAAAATTGTCGAGTGCTTACCAACAAATTCGCATTGGCAATCCTTTGGATGAAAACAACCATGTTGGTCCTTTGATTGACCACGATGCAGTGAAAAGTTATTTGCATACGATTGGCGAAATCAAAAAAGCAGGCGGTACGATGCTTGTAGATGGTGGCGTTTTGGAAGGTGAAGGATATGAGTCGGGTTGTTATGTCAAACCTTGTATTGCAGAGGTGGCGGAACAATACGACATTGTAAAACATGAGACTTTTGCACCGATTTTGTACTTATTGAAGTACAGCACTTTTGAAGAAGCGGTAGCCATGCAAAACGATGTGCCACAAGGTTTGTCTTCTGCAATTATGACCACCAACTTGCGCAGCGCAGAGCGTTTCTTGTCGCATGAGGGTTCGGATTGTGGAATTGCGAATGTGAACATTGGTACTTCGGGTGCAGAGATTGGTGGTGCTTTTGGTGGTGAAAAAGAGACAGGTGGCGGACGTGAGTCGGGTTCTGATTCTTGGAGAGCGTACATGCGTCGCCAAACGAACACTATTAATTACAGTACTCAGTTACCTTTGGCGCAGGGAATCAGTTTTGATTTCTCATAGAGTCTATGTAGGTATCGGATACCTCTCCTCTATAACAATGGAACTAAGTTTTTAGCTCTGTCAATTGTTAGCAAAAAGGTATCCGATACCTGAAAACTCGAATTATTTTTCAAACCAAAAATCATTTAACATGAACTTGATAGATGTCGTTGTGAAATTCATCAAAGGAGAGAAACAGGCTACGGGTGTACCAGAAGGTTTTTGCCCCAACTGCTGGGGAAGACAAGAATATGAAGGACAGTTTTTTGAAGCAATCAAAAATGAACAGATTGACCTCAACAATGTGACGGAAAAGAAAGGCTGGATTCAAGGATACGCTGCGGAACATTTGGAGGGTATTAAACTCAAAAAAACGGATGGTGTCTTGGAATGTACGACTTGTCAAATGGCTTACAAGGCTGAGAGTTGATGAGAAAAGTAAACATGTCGGACTATCTTTCCGACCAAAATAGATATGAATTGAGAAAGGGGAGCGCAAAAAACGCTCCCCTTTGTCCGTTTGGGAATCACTACAAATGGATTGGCTATGATAAAGTAGAGGAGGAGTATGTGCGGCTTACAAAGTCGGTGTTTAAGAAATTGGTGAAAGAGAAAGAGGAGTAGGTCTTTACTATAATGAATTGAATGGTATGAAATTATTGAAGGTAATTGGATTTTTGGATTTTTTGTTTTTTTGATGAATACAAATTGCAGTTTTGCTTTATTAGGTGAGAACTGCAATTTTTTAGGCTTGAATGATAATGTCCAATCGGAAGAAATAGACACTATTTATTCTTTGGAAGCTCCACCTGATTTAGAGTTTTGTATTGAAGAAAAGCTTCAAAAGTACAACTTAGTTTTTCATTTTGGAGAGATTGATGATTTAGTGAATAATTATGAAACTATCCAAAAGTACGAAGGTAAGTATGGGGAAGGTTTCTATAAATTACTTTTAGGTGAATTTTCATGCTCCAAAAAATGGAAGAAATATCTTCGTACAATGGTAGGGAAAATGAAATCAAAATCACCAATAATAGGTAGGATAAGAAATTATAAGGTGAAATATAGAGCCTTTGGTTTAATAGCGCAGTATCAAGCTGAAACATTGCATGTAAATCCAGGTGGGGGAACAAAGGTTAGTGTAAAGGTCTTATTGGATGAAAAAGGTGACTTCATTGTAAATGAAAGAAAAGAAGAGAGAGTACGTTTGTAGTAGAATATGATGGAAAGACTTTTTTACTTATTGACTCCTCTATTTCTAAGCTCCTGTAATGGTATTGAAGTACAAGAAAATTCCACTTCAATATTGATAGACAGTGTGCT
>JBGCDY010000316.1:0-13385 GCA_045105835.1 Chitinophagales bacterium | reverse complement strand
TATATTCTCTCTTCACTGCAATTCCATTTTCGAGTAAATTAGAGTGAAAAATCCAAAAAAGCTGCGTATATTTAGGAACTTATTTTTCTCCACATTAAGATAAAACTATGAAATTTCTCTCTATAAACCCTACTAATAATCAACTCCTCAAACGTTTTCCTACCCTCTCGAAAGCACAACTCGCAGAGGTGCTGAAAAAGGCAGAATTTGGTTTTGCCATTAACCGAACGAGTTCTCTAAAAAATCGTGCAAGACGCATGAACACAATGGCGGCATTGTTGAGGGAGAATCAAATTCCTTTGGCTAAATTGATGTCCTTGGAAATGGGAAAACCCATCAAAGAGGGAAAGGCTGAGGTAGAAAAATGCGCCAAGGTTTGTGAGTATTATGCCAACAATACGAAGCATTTTTTGAAGGATGAGGTCATTAATACGGAGCATAAAGCGAGTGTGGTGAGTCATGCGCCTTTGGGTGTTTTGTTGGCGATTATGCCTTGGAATTTCCCCTTTTGGCAAGTATTTCGTTTTGCAGCTCCTGCTTTGATGGCGGGAAATGCGGTTTTGTTGAAGCATGCGCCGAATGTGCCGCAATGTGCGATGGCGATTGAAAATTTGTTTCGAACAGCTCAGTTTTCGGAGGGTTTGCTGCAAAATATTTTTGTGAACCACGCTATGGTCAAACGCATTATTGAAGACCATCGGGTAAAAGGGATTTCTTTGACAGGTAGTAATTTGGCAGGGTCAAAGGTGGCAGAGATTGCAGGGCGAAATATCAAGAAAACGGTCTTAGAATTGGGGGGTAGCGATCCTTTTATTGTGTTGGATGATGCTAATTTGAAGCTTGCAGCAGTGGCAGCAGTTCGTTCTCGAATGCTGAATGGGGGACAGAGTTGTATTGCAGCCAAGCGGTTTATTGTATTGCAGCCTGTGGTGAGTAGTTTTGTGTCTTTGTTGATTGACGAGATTCGCTTATTGAAGGTAGGCGACCCTAATGACCCTGATACGGATATTGGTCCTTTGGCCCGTGAAGATTTGGCGGAAAAGCTGGCAAAACAGGTGAAGGAGTCTATGCGATTAGGAGCTGAGGCGGTCATTGGAGGAAATCGCCCTGCGGACAAAAAAGGAGCGTTTTTTAATCCTACTTTACTGATTAATGTGAAGGAGGGAATGCCTGCATTTGAAGAGGAAATTTTTGGTCCTGTGGCTTCTGTTATTGTAGCGAGGGATGTGCAACATGCGATTGGTTTGGCGAACAATACCAAGTATGGTTTGGGGGCTTCTATTTGGACGGTGGATAGGGAGAAGGCAACAAGGTTGGCGCGTCAGATTCAGGCGGGTGCTGTGTTTATCAATACCATTGTTCACTCTGACCCTCGTTTGCCTTTTGGGGGCATCAAACAGTCGGGTTATGGTCGAGAGCTTTCGTCTTATGGTATCAAGGAGTTTGTGAATACGAAGACGATTGTGGTGAATTGAAGGGTTTGTAGGAAGTGGGATGTGAGAAGCGAAATGTGGGAGAAATCACAAATTAATCTATTGAAAATCAACATAAAATGCCAATTAATTCACTATCTGAATTTTGAGAATTCCTGTAATAAAACAGGTAGGTTTAAGCGTTGGAGACTTTCTTTGTTTGATGATTTTTTAGACTATGTATAATCTTGTTATAGTAATTTTAAGCTTTTGTTTTTTTATTTTTTCTGGCTGTGGAAATACTTCGAAGTGTACAGATGGAGTAGAAAATACTGCGGAAAGAGGATTTGATTTTGATGACATTTATAGGAAAGGCGATGTCCATAAATTAATCAATATGAATAATCTTTCTGCGATGATTAAGGCGTGTAGAGAAAAAAATTATTCACTAGTTGAAACACTCTACTTTAAAAACAAAAATGATAGTTATATAGACTTGTGTTTCAAACACTATGTTTTACTAGAAGAATTAGGCTGTGGATGGGAAATTGTACAATTGGAAAAGCTCTTACCTTTATCCGATTCTATTGAAGTTCAACAATATTTAGAAGAACGAGGTGACGTAGATGTATATAGTAAAAATGCTCATGTAATTACAAAGGCTTTTTTTAATTCTAATCTTATAAGGCAAGAAAAGTTTATAGACAGTGAATACTATATTTTATTGTACCATAAACTGAAAGTTTGTGAAGACTATATGCTTACTATAGAAGACAAACCCATGATAATTGAGGCTATGGATAGTTGTATTGATAGTCTGAAGTGTCTTTATACTTGGCATAGTAATATGATTTATTTCCCTGAAACATGTAAAGGTTTATAGTAAAAAAACAGATGTTTACTTCCCTGCAATTAAGTAAAAGCACGCAAGTTTAAGAAAAATTCGCAGAGAGAAAAAGAACAGGTCTTAGAGAAGTGATTTGCATTTATGAGTATGCAAATGCGTTTCACTTGAATGTCAAATCAATTTCTTTGGCAAAATCACCACAAACTCACTTCCTATACCCAATTCGCTGCTAACGATGATTTTACCTTTGTGCTGTTCGATAATTCCGTAGGTAATAGATAAACCCAGGCCTGTCCCTTTTCCAATTTCTTTGGTGGTGAAGAAGGGTTCAAAGATTTTCTCTTGTACTTCTTCGCTCATTCCTATGCCTGTATCCCTGACCTTGATTTTGATATAATCGCTATCATTTTCGGTGATAACCGTCACAGTACCTTCTCCTTCTATAGATTGGATGGCATTGGATAAAAGGTTCATAAACACTTGGTTGAGTTTACCAGGGTAGCATTCTATTTCCTCCAAAGAATCATCGTATTCTTTCTCTATTGCTACGCTTTTTTTGGTTTCATTCTTCAATATCACCAAAGTAGCATCCAAACCTGAGTGAATATTTGCCAGCTTTACTGTATCCTCATCCAGTCTCGAAAAGTTTCGCAGTCCCAGTACAATATCTCTCGTCCGATTTGCGCCTTCTTCAATCCCATCTATCAAAGCTTGCATTTCTTCAAACAAATACTGCACGTCTATTTTGCTTGCATGTTTTTCGGCAGCTTCAATAGCCTCCAGTTGATTGCCTGATTTTGCGATGGCTCTGTACTTCTCAAAAACAACTTTCATGTCTTCAAAGTCTGCTTTTAGGGGATAGACATTTCCAGATACAAAATTGATGGGGTTGTTGATTTCGTGGGCTATGCCTGCGGTGAGTTGCCCCAAGGAAGCCATTTTTTCTGCATTGACCAGTTGTACTTGGGTATTTTTAAGTGTTACCAAGGCATCTTCCAAAGCGCCATTTTGTTGCTTCAACAACTGTGTTTTGCTGGCGACTTCTTTTTCGAGGGTCTGTTCGTACTCTTTTCGAATCCTCTCGACTTCTCGCCTTTGGGTGATGTCCGAAAAATTGGAGACAACACCTCGTACACCTTCGACATGCAGTAGGTTGATGATTCTTGCTTCGATAAACAGCCAAGTATCGTTTTTCCGTTTTACCTTTTGTTCTATTCGAATCACCTCATTTGGATGCGCCATCAAGTACTCCCAATCTTTTTGGGCAGCAATCATATCATCTGGATGAATCAAATGAAAGCCCGTAGTACCAATCAATTCCTCCTCTTCGTAGCCCAGAATGTGCCTTGTAGAAGGAGAACAATAGGTGACCACTGCATTCTCGTCCCGTACTGCAATCAAGTCCATTGAGTTCTCAATCAGTGAACGGTAGTATTTTTCTCTTCCTTCCAGTTGCCTCTTACTCATCACCTTATCATCCACAATACGGGTATTGACCACAATTCCTTTGATAACAGGATCATTGATTAAATTGTGAACTGCCGATTCGAGGTATCTCCAATTTCCCTTGTTATCAGGTGTTCGGTATATTTTATCCAGTACAAACTGCCACCCATGCACTTTTTTCGCTTTGTCAAACAAAAACCTAACTTCTTCAACATCTTCAGGATGTATGTATTGAAATACACCTTCTCCAATGAAATCTATGGCATAATGCCCAAACTGTTTTTCGAAGGAAGGGGACAAATATTTGTATTTACCTTCATCGTCTACGATGCTGATAATATCTGACGAGTTTTCGATGAGCGAACGGTAATAGCGCTCTTTTTCTGAAACCTTCTGTTGGTTTCGAATGTAATTGTTGATATTCCGAAAGTTGAGAACAATTCCTCCTATATCTTTGTCATCCAAGAAGTTTTGAGCAAACGTTTCTACATAATACCACTCTCCATTTTTGTGTTGGTAACGATAAACTGTCCGTAGGCGTTCGTTTGGGCTGTCCAAAACTTGTTGGAAGTTTTCTTGTAGTTCCTCCAAATCACTGGGGTGAATGTGTTTGAAGCCACTTTCATTGATGATTTCGGACTGTGTATAACCAAACTCCTGTTCTATGGTTGAAGACACAAACTTCATGATGCCATTTTTGTCTACAATCGCCAATACTTCACTTCCATTTTCAATCAATTTGCGGTAATAGTGGTCTTTTCGTTTTTCTAAACGTCCATAAGCCTCTTCTAATAAAAGAGATTTTTCTTCCGTTACCAATCGCTGTTTTTCCAGCTCGCGGTTTTTTTGTAAAATCACATTGTTGATGGTATTCAATTGGGAATTGCCTGTTTTATGCTCCAACTCGTATAGCGAAAAAACAACGAGTAGGTAGGCAAAGAAGCCTATATAGGACAATAAGGCAAAAAGTGGTTTGTATTTTTCGTCGTATTCGATAGGAAAATCCCATCCATAAGAGGTCAATATATACAGTCCTAATGTTACCAATAAACAAAGTATGCCCCAAAAATATCCCGATTTCCTATTGACATACCAAAAGAAACTAATCACTGCTATAAATAACCAACTCATAACGGGTGAATAGAGTCCTCCTGTACTCAAAATCATAAGGATTAGCATCCATAAAATCCCCCCTGAAAACAGATTACCTATCCAAGATACATTGCCATATTTTCGGTAAACACTCACAATTCCTATTTCTAAGCCAATAAATCCCAATAGAATGTAGGCTCCTGTCCAATAATTAATAAACAAAAAAATCAGTAAATAAGCCAACTCTAAAACTATTGCAGCGAGTAGAGAAATAGCTGTAAACCTTGCAGAACGGTATTCTTCTGTATTGATGGCAACGTCTGAGGGGATCATCCATTCTATAAGCTTATTGATCGAAATCATGAGAAATCATGCATTATTTATGAAGGTAAACTTTTGTAGTTCTATCAATGTTAGGAAACAAGCTACAAGTTATTAACAATAAATCAATATAGTATGAGTATTTTTGATAAAATTTTGGGAAAGAAGAATAAGAAAGAAGAAACTCCAACAAAAGGCATAAATTGGCAACTTCTTCAAGATGAACAAGGATTGACGAATATAGTCAGTGAGTCTTCTCAAAAACCTATTGCTATTTTCAAGCACAGTACCCGTTGTTCTATCAGTGCGATGGCAAAACGACGCATAGAACGAAATTGGGATATTGCAGAAGACCAATTGAGTATTTACTATTTGGATTTGATTCGTTATCGTTCTGTCTCTAACAAAATCGTAGAACTACTTGACGTTCAACATGAATCCCCACAAATTTTATTGGTCAAAGATGGAGCAGTTACTTTTCATACTTCACACAGTGATATTTCGGTAGAAGGATTGAAGAATGAATTGTAAAACTTCAATCGGCTGTTATTGAAGCCAATGTAGGTAATGAATTGGTAGTTTTATGCTATTTTTATTCCTTCAAAAAACACAATACAAGATTTACCCAACCCAATAATCCAGTTTTTTCTTACTGAATTATTGGGTTTTCTGATGAAAATCAAACCAAAACCCTAAATACACACAGATGAAATTATTGTCTGAAGAAGAACTAATATGGTCTTCAATCGTCGCCAACTCCAATATGAACCGTGAAAGAAAGGCAAGTGGCACAAATAGTTATCAACAAGAAATCAAATTCAAACCTGAACAATTTCTGGAAAACTGCATTCTTCAATCTGGACAAGTCAAATGGCTGGATATCTGTTGTGGTCAAGGAAATGCCTTACTCCAATCGGCTCGTTTTCTGGAAAATGAAAAACTTCAAGACAAGGCAACTTTGGTTGGAGTTGATTTGGTCAACTTTTTTGCTTCAATACCTTCCTCCATTTTCTGTCTACAATTTGACCTAAGTCCATTATTGAAGTGGAAGACTACTGAGCAATACGATTTGATTACCTGCATTCACGGTTTGCATTATGTGGGTGATAAATTGCAGATTTTAGAAAAATACCTGTCTTTCCTTTCTCAAAATGGGCAGTTTATTGCCAATCTCGATTTGAAAAGCATTCACATCAAAGGTCAAAATACCCATACTTTTTTGAAGGCAATTTTTGAAGAAAATGGTATTCACTACAATCCCAAAACAAAAATTATTGAATGCACAGGAAAGAAAGAAATCAGGTTTGGGCTTCAATATTTGGGCGCAAACGATGCTGCAGGGCCGAACTATACGGGACAGGAAGCAGTTGATTCTTATTATACTATTGGCTAAAAACAATCTTAAACAAAGCATACAAAATTTAATAATCAATTTAAAATCAACAAATAATGGCTAAATCAATTGTTGCACTTGGTGCAAGCAATAGCAAGAACTCTATCAATAGAAAATTGGCAAATTTTGCAGCACATCAAGTAGCGGATGCAGAAGTGAACTTATTGGATTTAAACGATTTTGAAATGCCTATTTATGGCGTTGACCGTGAAGGAGAGTCAGGTATTCCTGCTCTTGCTCACGAATTTAAGGAACACCTCAACAAAGCGGATGGTATCATCATATCTTTTGCAGAGCACAATGGAGCGTATTCTGCAGCTTTCAAAAACATCATGGATTGGGTTTCCAGAATGGAAGGAAGTACTTGGTCTGACAAGCCTATGTTTCTGTTGGCAACTTCACCAGGAGGTAGAGGTGGTGCAACGGTTTTAGACATTGCAGTCAACAAATTCAAATTCATGACCAAAGGTGCTATCACCCATTTTTCGCTTCCTTTTTTCAATCAAAATTTTTCAGAAGAAGTGGGTATTACCGATGGGGCTTTATTCGAGGCATTTCAAGTAGAATTGCAGCGATTCCAAGAGACTTTATAGTAAGCCATTTTTTGTGGGTAAGGCTTCGAAAATAGTAGATCTTCGAAGCCTTACTTTATTCACCCAACCTGCTTCAATAACCATGTTTTATCGGATATCATCGTGGACTTTTGAACCTCTTTTTTCAATTCTTGCAAGCTCATTCTCTTTTTAGATTTTGTAGCAGCAAAATTGTTTTTTACCAAGAATATCTTTTTTACCAACCTTATGAATTGACGGTTCTTTTCTACATCTACTGACGAAATGAGTTCCTTTCGATCAGCTAAAAATACGCTCAAATTGTTGCACATCTTATCAAAATTCCCGTAATCGTTTGTACTAAAAAAATTCATAATCAACAATCTACGTGCATCTACTTGGTAGTACAAATCCTTGAATTTATAAATCACCAATGGGTTTTGGTCTATCAATAGGTTATCGATAACGGTTGAAAAATCATTTTTATAAAACGAAATATAGGCTTTGGTATAGCATTGCGCTTCTTCTCTAAATTCCTCTGTTAGCTTGTCCGTATGTTTGTGTAAGAAATAATTGACCGCCTTAAAATCCTTATCTTTTTGTAATACCGCCAACATTGTACCTGCTGTCACTAAGTTTTTGTAGGTTGGCAACTGAATCAGTTCTATCACCCCTTCATCTAATTGGTAAATTGCGATTTCCCAGTATTGAGAATAATACGCATTGTATCCATCACTTATCTGACAAGCACAAAAATTTTGTAGGTATTTGAATAGGTTAAGGGCGTATATTTTAGGCAAAATAGAATACGAATCAAAAAGGTGAGACTTCAATGCCTGATAGTATTTTTCTTCATTGGTAGTCAGCATTTTATAAGCATTCCAATGCATTTGCATTTCAGGCAAATCCGCATAAGGCGTTTGAGGAATCATATCCACAATGCTTTTTACCAAAGGCATTTCATATTTGGGTGCATTGATTGCACGTTTGGTATTCAACACCTGACAAGCATATACGAGCTGACTAAACAAATAGAATAAATCCAAGTTGGTAATCAGAGTGTTAAATTCTTCATTCCTATTTGCCGTTTCCTTATCTCGCACATTCTTATCCCGCACATTTTTGTAGGACACACTCAGCTCTGAAAGGTAAAATTGATAATAATAATGCTGCGCGTCTTTTTCCTTTCCCTTCATCAAAGTCTGCCGTATTTTGGTTTTCAATTGATAGAAAAAGGTGCTCAATCGTTTCTTGCTAAGGGACTTCAACAAAGTAACTCCTGATCGAACAGAATCGGAAGAATGATATTTATAAATCATGTATTTTTCTACCAAATCTGTCGCTTGTGCCAAACAGTGATTCATTTTTTTTGCGTTCATTTTACGCACCCCAAAAATCTTATTGTACAAGACACTTTTTTCAACTTCCCTTACTTTGCCTTGAGGCGATATAAGTTCCTGAAAAAGTGCAACCACAGCACCGTATTGTTTTTTATTAGAATGAAACAATTTACAATTCACAAATTCCTGTAGCTCTCTAAGTTCTTTTTTGTTAAATCGAAGAAGGAGTTGAGTCAACCTACTATTTCTCATCAAAAAAAATTTGAAAATATGAACAATATTTTTTTAAGTTTTTGAGGGTAGAAACAAAGATTCAAATTTAATTCAAAATATTGATTTTCAAATAATTAGCCTCGATTATATTTATCAAAAAAGGTCAAAAAAAATGATAATCGCCAAAACACATAATTGCATAATTTATGGCACTACAAGATATTTACATCGAAATTAAACCAAACCACCTATTACAATGACCAAAATCGAAATTAACCAACCTTGTGAGGGCTGGGATTACAACCTCATTAGTGAAGATCAATTAACTGCCATTGATGTCAATATATCAACCATTATCAATCAGGAAGATACAGGCACAATAGATTTAATGCGACAAGTTCCACCTCCTGATATAGGTAAAGTTAATGGAGCTGCCGTTTTGGCAATCAAATCTATCAAAACGTCTATACTTTCTCCAGTTAAGGCAATAAGTTTGCAGGCTGCTCGTGAATACACAGCACCTAACTCAACTGATTATCAATCAGATGAAATAAATGTAACTTATAATGGGCAATATATTGGGCTTAAGACGACTTCTTCTGCAAGAGGGAAAAACCATTACTTCAAGTTTGCATTTCAATATCAACTAAGTAGCGGTAATTGGACAGCTCCTTATTCTGCATTATTAGTAGTAAGAGTAATGGGAAACAAATATAAATAAAGTTTTTGTACGCAAATATAATTAATTATTGACACAATGTACTAATCCCCCATTATCAATACAATGCGTTTGTGGAAACTGGCAAATTATTTTTCTTTTTTTTGCAAGCGCTTGTTCTTATAATACAATCAAAATACATCCGTCCCTTAACCCCTATAAGCGCAAAGCCATTTTTAAGCCAGAAAAGCACATTATTGAGAACTAATAGATGAGAAAAGACCTACAAAAGCGCCCAAATAACCATGTTTAAGCAGAATAGGCACAATACAAAAGACGACCCGTTTTTTGATTATTGTGCCTTTTTCTTTTTGGGGAATCCCCATTTCACACACAAGCCAAGCTCCTCAATTTTTCCAACAACTCTGACAAATCTCCTATAGTCGTAAACGGATTCATCAAAGAAACCCTCAAATAGATTTGCCCCCTAATCGTCGTTTGGACAATGTAAAAACGACCATCTTCTATCATTTTCAAGCGCAAATTGGCATTAAAATCATTGATGTCTTCACCATTTGGAGGCAAACACCGAAAGCAAACAATATTACAGAAAGGCTCTATGGCGACTTCAAAATCACTGCTTGCTTCAATTAGTCCAGCAAATTCCTTTGCCAAATCAATCACATCAGTCACATAGTTCCCAATCGCCTGACTACCATACTTTCGCAAAACAGTATAAACCCGCATGCCCATCATCGGACGGGTACATTCTACAGTTCTGTTCAAAGAATCAAACCAATTACCTTCTCCTTCTTTGACGGCCAAATAATCCGCTTTTTGGGAGAAAGCTTTCATAGAAGTTCCTCCGTTTTGAAACAAAACAGCCGTGACCAAAGAAGGGAACAACATCATTTTGTGGAAATCAATCACTACGGAGTCCGCCTTTTCGATGCCCTTCAATAAATGCTTGTACTTCTCGGACAGCAACAATCCACCACCATGTGCTGCGTCAATGTGCAACCAAAGTTGGTGTTTTTTGCAGAAAACCGCCAATGCTTTTAAATCGTCAAACGAACCCGTTGAAGTAGAACAAGCATTGCCTACCACTGCAATGATCTTTTTCCCCTTCTTCAAAGCCCTTTGATAGCTTTCCTCCAGTTTTGAAATATCTATTTGGAAATCATCTTTCGTTGGAATCTTCACCATACCCTTTTCACCCAAACCCATTATTTTCACTGCCCGACTGACAGAATAGTGTGATTCATCCGAAACCATCACTGCCAAATCGCCTTTTACTCCATCCTCCCAGGCATCATAACCCGACATCGCTTGACGTGCTGCCAACAATGCGGTCAAGTTTCCGAGAGAACCACCAGAGGTCAAAATACCGTTTGCAGCTTCACCAAAATTACATTTTTGCAGCAGGAAATCCACCACAACCTTGTCCATTGCAGCCCCAGCAGCACTCATTTCATATATCGAACCACTGGCATTGGTTACGCCTGTCACCATTTCTGCCAAACCACTCAAGGGAATAGGAGAACTCACTTGATGTCCCACATAACGAGGATGTTGTAGATGTGTAGTCTGTTCCAATATGGGTCGAAAAAGTTCTGCAATCGGTTCGAGAGTAGGTTTCGACAAGTCAAGCTCCAATTGTTCTAACATTTTGTGGGGTTCAATCAAAGCAGAAATAGGAACATCTTGCCGATTTTGGGAACGCTCCAAATAATCCGCCAACAACTCAACAAGTTGATGCCCTTCTTTGCGAAATTTGTCTGCATTGTATGCTTTTCTGATGTCGTTTTCCATCTTCCAAAAATAAAGAAAGCAATAGGAAAATCGCTTTTGAAGCGGGTTTATTTTTGCTATATTTACAAACAAACCATAAAAAATGAAAACGAATCTACTATCCTTCCTAAAGAGGAATAAGAATAGCATTTTTTTTTGCTCCTTGTTTCTCTGTTTTTTTCTGATAGCGACCAGTTCCTGCAATAAAGGCGACGACGATGGTCCTCCACCTATAGTCGTCAAACCGCCCATAGTCACCACTCCAAATTGGTTTCGAATCAGCGAACTAAATCCTCAAACACACATCATCGAAGAACGACAAAGCGAGCAGGACAATGTGAGTTACCTACTGGAAGGGGAAGAAAAAGCACTGATGTTTGATACTGGAACGGGTGAAAACCAAGCTGAAAATGGCTTCAAAATCAAAGCGACTCTTGAAGAATTGACAGATTTACCCATCACTTTGCTGCTCTCTCACTTCCATTTTGACCACAACCAAAACATTGCAGAATTTGATAGAGTGGCTTTTGCTGACCTACCGATTTTGCGGCAAAAGGTGAACGAAAACGATGTGTACAAATTTACGAGAGAGGATTTGTTTTCGGGTACTTACCCTTCACAAGTACAAGTCACTGAATGGCTTCCTGTCAATACCGATATTGACCTCGGCAACCGCATCATCCAATTGGTCAACATACAGGGGCATACTTCCGAATCCATTGCTATTATCGACAAAACCAACAAGCTCGCATTTTTGGGTGACTACCTCTACAACGGTACTTTGTTTGTCTTTGACGATGCAGACTTGCCCCTCTATGAAGAAAGCATTGACCACCTCATTTCGATTTTGGATTCTGACTATCAGCTTTTTGGTGCACATGGCACTCCTAAGGTTTCTTTTGAAAAATTACAAAGATTAAAAGACTTTTTGGTGTGCATCTCTACTGAGGCTTGTCCTTCTTCTCCAGAAACGGTGTTTAATTTGCCTGTCTTGTATTATCAATTTGAAGGGATGAGCATGGTCGTTTTTCAATAGTTTGATTCCTTAAAACTTACCCCCTAAATGAAAACCTCCAACTACTCCACAATTCTTTTTGACTTAGATGGCACGTTGACCGATCCCAAAATAGGTGTCACCAAGGCGATTCAGTATGCACTGAAACGTTTTGATATTGAAGTAGTCAATCCCGATGAACTTCAAAAATTCATTGGTCCTGCCCTGATAGATTCTTTTCAAAAGTACTATTCACTTTCTCCAAAGGATGCCAGTAAAGCAGTGGATTATTACCGAGAATACTATAGCGAAAAAGGGGTGTATGAAAATGAAGTATATGCGGGTATTCCTGCCTTGTTGAAGGAATTGAAGTCTTTGGGCAAAACCTTAGCCGTAGCCACTGCAAAGCCTACTTTTTATGCCAATATTGTGTTGGAACACTTTGATTTAGCCCATTTTTTCACCGAAATAGTGGGCAGTAATCTGGACAATACCAGAAACAAAAAAGTCGAAATCATCTCCCATGTACTTCAACAACTCAAGGTTAAAGCAGACTTCAATGTGCTGATGATTGGCGATAGGGAATACGATATTTTGGGTGCTAAAGCCTGTGGAATTGACTCAATTGGTGTGATGTATGGCTATGGTAGTTTGGAGGAATTGAAGCAGGCAGAGCCAAAATGTATTGTTGGTACGGTGGAAGAATTGACAGGAATTTTATTGCAGTAATGACTTGAATAGATAACGGAAGTCTTTGAGATTTCTATTATCTAATACACTGTTTCAAAAATAATTCAACATTTATAAGGGCATAGCCCTGACTCTATTTGTAGAAAAAATATCCTACAAAACTAAGCATTAGGAGCGTAGCTTCGGCACAGTTAAATGACTGATTTTCTATGGTGTCGAGGCTACGCCCCTTATGAAAATCTATCCAAGGTTATTTCTACAAATAGTGCCGCAGCGATGCTGCTGAAATAGCAATATTTTTTTGAAACACTGCACTAATTTTCGTTCAAGGAACTATACAGAGTAGAAAATTGTAGGGAAAAAGAACTGAATAAAAACACAAAATGAACTACTTACTGATTGACAAAAAACCAGAAATGATTGCTGCTTGGAGAAGTTTCTTTGAAGCAGAAGAAAATGTAAAAATACTGCACGGAGACCTGACCGAAACTTTGGTGGATGCCATTGTGAGTCCTGCCAATTCTTTTGGGTTTATGGATGGCGGTGTAGATTATGCTATTTCCGAGCGATTGGGTTGGGATTTTCAGTTGGTTTTGCAGCAGAAAATCAAGGAACTACCAGAAGGGGAACTCATGGT
>JBGCDY010000315.1:0-5783 GCA_045105835.1 Chitinophagales bacterium | reverse complement strand
GTGCGGGTTTTTCAGAAATAAGTCAATCCTATATACGCTGCCGAATTGATTCGACAGCCTAGCCTACTCAACCGTTGAATCAATTCGACGAGACAAAAATTTACTATTTTATTTAACTTCTGTGGCACTAATTATACGCAGAAGTTCGGGGCTTGCTATATCATAAAACCTATCAAATCAATCCAAAAAATGAATAAAACATTACTTATACTAACAATCCTATTGCTATTTTCTCCAATGACCATTGCACAAAACAAAGACATTGAAGCAAAAATTGACGCGCTTCTAGAGAAGATGACTTTGGAGGAAAAGGTCGGTCAGATGAACCAATACACAGGTTTCTTTGACCCAACAGGTCCTACTCCCAAAGATGGCAACAACAAATACAAATACGAGCACGTCAAATCAGGAAAAGTGGGTTCTATGCTCAATGTACGTGGGGTAAAACAGGTGCGAGAGCTGCAAAAAATAGCCGTAGAAAATTCGAGGTTGGGCATTCCACTGATTTTTGGTTTGGATGTCATTCATGGCTTCAAAACGATTTCGCCCATTCCATTGGCGGAGGCGGCAAGTTGGGATTTGGAGGCAATCGAAAAATCGGCTCGAATTGCAGCCACAGAAGCAACTGCATCAGGCATAAACTGGACATTTGCGCCAATGGTGGACATTTATAGAGATGCTCGTTGGGGGCGTGTGATGGAAGGTGCAGGTGAAGACACGTATTTGGGCAGCAAAATTGGAGTCGCAAGGGTGAAGGGTTTTCAAGGAGAGGATTTGAAGGCGACAAATACGATGGCGGCTTGTGCCAAACACTTTGCAAGTTATGGTTTTGCAGAGTCGGGAAGGGATTACAATACCGTTGATGTAGGCATGTCGACTTTATACAATGTCATTTTACCTCCCTTCAAAGCCATTTCGGATGCAGGTGTAATGACTTTTATGAATGCCTTCAATGAGTTGAATGGCGTACCTGCTACGGGTGATGCTTTCTTGCAAAGAGATATTTTGAAGGGAGAGTGGGGCTTCAAAGGTTTTGTGGTGTCGGATTGGGCTTCGATTGCCGAAATGAAATCGCACGGTTTTGCGAAGGACGATGCACATGCTGCGACAATGGCACTCAATGCAGGTTCGGACATGGACATGGAAGCACATATTTACATCCATCATTTGAAAAATTTGGCGGAAACTGACAAAATCAAAATGGAACATATTGACGATGCAGTGCGACGGATTTTGCGGGTAAAATTTGAGTTGGGGCTATTTGACGACCCATATCTATACTGCAATGAAGAACGAGAAAAAACACTGTTGAACCATGCCGACCACCACGAAGCGGCTTTGGATATGGCAAAAAAGTCCATTGTGCTATTGAAGAATGAAAAAAATGTCTTGCCACTACCAAAAGAAGGGAAGAAAATTGCTTTAATTGGAGCTTTGGCGGCTAATAAAAACAGCTCACTTGGAAACTGGCGATTTGATGGAGAAGACCACTCTGCCATTTCGGTTTTGGAGGGAATGCAAGCCCGCAAAGGCAATGAAATTATTTATTCAGAAGGCGTAAAACTCAACACCAACCAACCCCAGTTTTATAGTAATATCTTTATCAACCAAGAGGACAGAACGGGGATGAAGGAAGCCATTGAAGCTGCAAAAACAGCCGATATTGTGGTGATGGTTTTGGGAGAACATGGATTTCAGTCGGGCGAAGGGCGCAGTCGTGCCAACCTTCAATTACCTGGCTTGCAACAAGAATTGTTGGAAGCAGTTCATGCAGTGAACCCCAATATTGTTTTGGTGTTGATGAATGGTCGCCCTTTGGCAATTACTTGGGCAGATGAAAATGTGCCCGCCATTGTTGAGGCTTGGCAGTTGGGTTCTCAAACGGGTTCAGCGGTTGCAGAGGTTTTGTATGGAGACTACAATCCAAGTGGTAAATTGCCGATGACTTTTCCGAGAAGTGTGGGGCAAGTGCCGATTTATTACAACCACAAAAACACAGGTCGTCCTGGTCCTAAAACCAAAGACGAAGATGTATTTTGGTCGGGCTATGCAGATGAAAAGCATACACCTTTGTATCCTTTTGGCTATGGCTTGAGTTATACAAGTTTTGAATACAGTGACTTAGAGACTTCTGTAGATTCCGAAAAACGAGAAGTAAAAATATCTGTGAAGGTGAAAAATACGGGTAAATTGGAGGGAGAAGAAGTCGTGCAGTTGTATATTCACGACCTCATTGCAACTTTGACTCGTCCGATTAAAGAATTGAAGGGTTTTGATAAGATTGAATTGAAGGCTGATGAAAGCAAAATGGTGGAGTTTACATTGACGGAAAAAGAATTGGGTTTTTATGACAATCAAGGTAAATTTGTGGTGGAAGCGGGTGATTTTGAAGTGATGATTGGAGGGAGTTCAGAGACGGTCTTGAAGGAAGGTTTTGAGTTGAAGTAGTTACAAGAATTTATTTTTCGGAAGAATTTTCTTGTGATATTTACAAACTTTTCCCCCACACTGTCATTCTGTAAGAATCTTCTGTGGTGATTTTTACAGGCTTGACACATGGAAGGTACTTAAACAAGAATTCGTTTTTCGGAGGAATTTTCTTGTGGTATTTACAACTTTCCCCCACACTGTCATTCTGTAAGAATCTTCTGTGGTGATTTCTATAAGCTTGGCACATGGAAAGTACTTAAACAAGAATTTATTTTTCGGAAGAATTTTCTTGTGGTATTTATAAACTTTTCCCACACTGTCATTCTGTAAGAATCTTCTGTGGTGATTTCTACAAACTTGGCGCATGGAAAGTACTTAAACAAGAATTTATTTTTCGGAGGAATTTTCTTGTGGTATTTACAAACTTTTCCCACACTGTCATTCTGTAAGAATCTTCTGTGGTGATTTCTACATACTTGGCACATGGAAAGAAATGACAATAATAGTGTAAAACAAACAACTAAAAATAAAAGAATATGATTCGTCCATACATTACAATTTTTCTGTGCTGCCTGACAATGTTTATGACCTCCAATACCAACGCCCAAGGCTTCCTAAGAACCGAAGGCAAAGCCATCGTTGATGAAAACGGCAACAATGTTTTGCTCCGAGGAATGGGTTTAGGCGGTTGGATGGTGCAGGAAGGGTATATGCTCCAAACAGCAGAGTTTGCCAATCCACAACACAAAATTAGAGCGAAAATTGAAGAGTTGATTGGGGCTGAAAAAACGCAGGAGTTTTACGATGCGTGGCTGGAAAACCATGTGACCAAAGTAGATATAGATTCTTTGAAGTCTTGGGGCTTCAATTCGGTGCGTTTGCCGATGCATTACAATCTATACACCCTACCAATTGAGGACGAACCGATTGCAGGGCAGCAAACATGGCTGACCAAAGGCTTTGAAATGACCGACCAAGTGATTGAATGGTGCAAAGCAAATGAAATGTATGTGATTTTGGATTTGCACGCTGCGCCTGGTGGTCAGGGTTATGATGAGGGAATTTCGGATTACGACCCCAACAAACCCTCGCTTTGGCAGAGTTTTGCGAACCGTACCAAGATGGTTGCACTTTGGAAACGCTTGGCAGAACGCTACAAGGACGAACCGTGGGTAGGTGGCTACGACTTGTTGAACGAACCTAATTGGGATTTGCCAGGCGGAACGGCTTTGCGAAGTTTGTATGGAGATGTGACGGCTGCGATTCGTGAAGTAGATACCAAACACATCATTTTTATTGAAGGAAATTGGTTTGCGAATGACTTTACGGGATTGACTCCACCGTGGGACGACAATATGGTGTACAGTCCACACAAATACTGGTCAACCAATGATACAGGTTCGATTCAGTGGGTCTTGAGCATGAGAGACGAATACAATATCCCTTTGTATTTGGGCGAAAGTGGTGAGAACTCCAATACTTGGTTTCGGGATGCCATCAAGTTATTGGAGAATGAAAATATCGGCTGGGCATGGTGGCCCATGAAGAAGATTGAAGCAATTGCAGGGCCTTTGTCGGTGAAGAAAACCATAGGATATCAGACGCTTTTGAACTATTGGAACAATGGAGGGACACAACCCAATGCCTTCTTTGCAGCGGATGCATTGATGGAAATAACCGAGAATTTGAAGATGGAAAACTGCATTTATCAAAAAGATGTGATTGATGCCATGTTCCGACAGGTGCAATCAGGGGAAACGAAACCCTACAATACCCAAACGATTCCAGGAATAGTCTATGCCTCTGATTTTGATATGGGCCCTGTAGGTTCGGCTTACAATGATATGGATGTGGCGACCTACCACGTTTCGACGGGTGAATTTACAGCTTGGAATACGGGCTGGGCATACCGAAATGATGGCGTAGATATAGAAACCTCCAATGACATCAAGGGCAATGGCTACAATGTCGGTTGGTTGAATGTCGATGAATGGATGCAATACGATGTAAATGTAGAAGAAACAGGAGTTTATGAAGTCAAAGTACGCTTGGCGACTTCGGGTTCTGCGGGGCGTTTTCACCTAAGCATGGACGGCAGTGACATCACCAATTTGAGGTATGTGCCAAACACAGGTGGCTATCAAAACTGGCAAGAGGCAACGATTAAGGATGTGGTTTTGACGACTGCCGACAAAAAACTGCGCTTTTATTCGGATGGCAGCGACTACAATTTTAGCTTAATGGAATTTACCAAAACGGGCGAAACAACTGCCGTTGAAACGGAATATGTCAATGCAGTCGCTCTCAATCAAAATACGATAGAACTACAGCTCAACAAACCTATGGATGCCGCAATTGCTCCAATGCCTGCTGATTTTGAAGTTTTTGTTGGCAGTGCTTCTATACCTGTTGCCAATGTGCAAAAACACCCAACCAATCAGCGTGTGTATATGGTGATAGTGGATGGGAGTTTTACTTCCAGTGATGTTATTGACATTTCTTATACGGGGAACAATGTGAGCGCAACGGACGGAGTTGTATTGAGCACTTTCAATCGAGAAGATGTAAAAAACAAAGTAGTGGTTTCCTATGCCGTTCCTGGACGGGTACAAGCAGAGGACTACTTCTTCCAAACAGGTGTGGAGTTGGAAAATGCGTCTGATGTTGGAGGTGGTCAAAATGTGGGTTATTTGGACAATGGCGATTATATGGACTACAATATTACCGTTGCACATTCAGGAACTTACAGCGTCACTTACCGCACGGCTTCTCAGCAAGCGGGGCAGCTTGAACTGCAATTGTTGGGCGCAAATGGCGGAGTGAGTACACTTCACAAAGTGGATTTTGCAGCTACTGGCGACTGGCAATCTTGGGCGAATACAACGAAAGTTTTGAACTTGCCTGAAGGTTTGCATCAAATTCGGGTTTTGGTGACCAAATCTCCTTTTAATATCAACTGGTTTGAGTTTGACTTGATTACTTCAACGGAAGATGTGCAACAGTGGATGTCTTTGAACTTGTTTCCAAATCCAAGTCCCGATAGGGTTTTCTTGCGAGGTGATTTGCCTGCAAAGGAGGATGTGACGATTCGGGTGTATAATTTGATGGGGAAAGTGGTTTGGCAGAAAGACTTGGAAGAGGTTTTGGAATTGCGTGAAGAGTTGGATTTGAAGGGCTTGGCAAATGGTCAATATTTGGTGGATGTGAGGAGTTTGGACGGTGGTGTTTGGAGAGGGAATGTATTGAAGGTTGGGGAATAACCCGTTTAATCTTTATTAATAATCTATTTACAATCAGTAAAGAAGGCTGCCTCCGTGTTAGGAGACAGCCTTTCCTATTTTGAGAGCATCTCT
>JBGCDY010000314.1:0-5421 GCA_045105835.1 Chitinophagales bacterium | reverse complement strand
GGCCCTGCGGGAGTGATTATTTTGATTACAGGTGCAGGTGGTGTTTTTAAGCAAATGTTGATCGAAAGTGGCGCGGGAGTGATGATTGCAGAGCAAATGATTCAGTATCGAATGATGCCCGTTTTGCTGGCTTTTTCTTTGGCTTTGATTGTGCGTTTATTGCAAGGTTCTGCAACAGTGGCAATGATCACCGCAGCAGGGATTGTTGGCCCTGTGATTCTCAATTTTGGACTGTCAGAGCCTCAATTGGCTTTGATTGTGTTGAGTATTGCAGCTGGAGCGAGTGGATTTTCACATGTAAATGACAGTGGGTTTTGGTTGGTGAATCAATACCTTGGATTGACGGAAGCGCAAACTTTGAGGAGTTGGACGGTGATGACGGGGATATTGGCGTTTACGGCTTTGTTGTTGATAGTGGGATTGAGTTTGGTGATTGCTTAGTAAGACATAAGGTTTTTTTCTGTATCGGCGATTTCAATCGCTGCAAATAAAATGTAAAAAAGAGATTTGGTTTGAAAAATTCTCCTGTCAAGACTACTCCTCCAAAAACATACACCTTGTAGAACATGTCAGCGAATGAAGTCGCCGTTACGTAGTTCTTATAAGTACAAAATCCCATCAATAGCGAGGAGTTTTAAAAATTCTTGCTATTGATGGGAATAGATTATTTTGAAGCTTCAAAACAACAGGTCTTATTGTTCCAAGCTCACCGATAAATTGTATCCTCCACTTCCTTCAAAGGATTGAACGACAATATAGTAATCTCCAGATTGTACCTTGTTCAATACGATGCTTTCTACAGAACCTTCTTGGATACTGCGGCCATCGTAATCATTTTTTGAAGGGATTCCACCACGTTTAACATACAAATCAAAGTCGTTGTTGGCACTCCCAACGGGAACTTCCATGCGGATTTTCAGGCGGCCGCCAAGGCTGATTTTAACGACATTTTCTTCCAATTCTTTGCGTAGAATACCTCCCAAAAGCATTTGTAAAGGCATTGTTTGAATACCTCCGCTTGCAGCAGGAACTTCGAGTGTAGCATCCATATTGAAGCCACCTTTACCTCTGTACGACCTTGCCATGATGTAATAATCACCTGCATTTGGATTGTTGATGACAATTTTCTCATTTGAGCCTTCTTCGACACTGCTTGCATCGTATTTACGGGTTTTGGGTTCGGGAACTGCTCCTCTACGGATGTATAAATCGAAATCCCTCTCACCACCTACAGGAGAAGTCATTTTGACCACCAAACGATGGCTCAAGCTGATTTTGTAAACATGGCGTTCATTGCTTTTCCTCAAAACACTTGTGACCAAACCTTTCATTGGCATCGGACGTATTTCGAGCGATGGTGTGGGTGTTGGAGTGGGCGTAGGCGTTGGAGTTGGAGTCGGCGGATTGGGAACTATAATTGGGTCAGGATCGGGAGCAGGAATATTGTCCCCTGCCGCTTTCATGACTGCTTTGAGGGTATTGACACGACCATAACCGAAGTGTTTGGAATGTCCACTGGAATCGTACAAGCTTCTGTCACCTATTTTGTCGGCAGTACTTTCTAAGATTTGTTTGACTTGTGATGCCTTCAAACTGGGTTTGACGGATAAAATTAGGGCACAAATACCTGCTACCAAAGGGCAAGAACTAGATGTACCTCCAAAACCATGTGTGAAATAACCTGCATCGTAACCTTTGTGTCCTGTGCTTCCACTCGGCAATACAATTGTTCCTCCCACATCCGCTGTCGTTACACCTGCTCCACCTGAACCGTTGGAGGGTGCACAAACGGAGATTCTTTTGCCATAATTGGAATAATTCGAACGTTCGTCTTTACTATTGGAGGCCGCAATGGTGATCACATTCGGATGGGTTGCAAAACCTGTGACCGCATCGGGTTGGCTGTTGCTGTTGATGCTTCTGCCCGAATTTCCTGCTGCAAATACAATTACGCAGCCTTTTCCGTTTCGTCCTTGCACTGCGCATTTCTGAATGGCTTGTATCATTCGAGTACTCATCACAAAGTTTGCATCACGAGAACCCCAACTATTGCTGACTACATCTGCTCCATTTTGGGAAGCATAACTGAACCATTTTTCGATTTGACTATCACTGATCCATGCAAAACGCATGGGCATAAATCTCGCATTGGGGGCTGATCCAACAATTCCCTTGCCATCGGCCGCACCAATGGCGACTCCTGCTACAGGAGTTCCGTGCCAATCGCCTAAACGGGGTGAAGGGTCAGGTGTATCTGTTTCAAAATCCCAAGGTGCGGTGATTTTGTTGCCCCTTCCTTTGAGGTCGGGATGTTGGAGGTCGAAACCACTGTCAATTACTGCTACCGTGATTTGTGAGGATCCCAAACTCTTCATGTATTTCCAAGCCTGAACGACTTTTGCATCTGAGCCAACTTTGAAATTATTTGCCCCCCAATTACCGTGATTCCCTTTGTTTTCGAGGTGCCATTGGTCTTTGAGTAAGTCATCAGAAGGCAATGCCAAGGAATTGAGTCCTGTTGGTGTAAGCAGTTCTGGTTCTGCTACTTTTACCATTTCTAAGCCTTGGAGTGCCACGACTACTTTGATGGGATTGGGAGACTGAGGTGTGACATTGGCGATATAGATATGGCTGCTTCGTTTTTCGGTAATCGCCAAATGTAAGTGCTCGAAAATCACCCGCATGATGGGTGTCTGAGTTCCTGAAGTAAACTCAATGTACACTTGACCAGAGGGAATGTAAGGTACTTCTCCATCATCGCTCGTATGAAAAACGTGTGTACCGACATTGACGGCAGGCAATGCACGAACATTGTCCAACGTGCTTTCTACGGATTCAAAACTGGGAAGCGATGCCTCCAAAATTTCGAAGCCTCCAAGTCGTGTTGTGTCTGTTTTGATACTGGGTGCAGCAGCCCTTGCAGTAGCAGGCATATTTGCAGTCAAGGGCGTATTGTCCTTTTTTTTGACCGCTATAAAACGCTTGCTTTTGTTGATGCTTAGGTTTGCATACCCGTATCTAAATGTGGCTTTATCCATGAGAAATGTTCAGGTTTTGGGTTACTTAATAGTAATATTAAGTCAAAATGCTGTTTTTTTATTCGCTTTTATTGTTTTGAATTTGGGTAAACGTTTTGTATTCGATAGTTCTTCAAGAATGGCGAAAACAAAAGTTTGAGTAAAAATACATTTTTTTGAAAAAAAAATGTTTGTAATTCTTTAAATATTCCACTTTTAGCTTTTTTAATTGCGTTTTCAACTCTATAAACATGGATTTATTTCTCACTTCTGGCTGCAAGGGTCTGAGAACTTAGTTTGGTTTTTATCTATTTTACAGTGGCTTTTGCAATAATCGTGTAAAATTCAAACTCACCATTTAATTGAATGACCTTCAAATTTGGCAAAATAAACAAACATGAAAGATTCGTTTAAACAACTTAGCAATACAATAGGAAAAATACCTGGCCACCTTCAATTTGTGGGTACACAAAAACAGGAGGAATCTCAAATAAATTTGATGGCTTATAATGCTTCTTCAGGTGGTTATTTGAAGGAGTTTGAACTCACTGATATTGCAGCATCGGTCGATAAAACGCAGTCACAGATTATTTGGCTGAATATGGACGGTGTGCATGATGTGGATTTAGTCGAAATGATAGGCAAACAGTTTAAGTTAGATGCGCTTGCTATAGAGGACATTATAAATACGATGCATTTGCCCAAATTTGAAGATGTTGAAGATTATTTATTTCTGACTCTCAAGATGCTCTATGTGAATAAGGCAAAAACGAAGGTAGAACAAGAGCATTTGAGTTTTATTTTGCAGAAGAATAGGGTTGTTTCTTTTCAGGAAAAGACGGGTGATGTCTTTGAGCCTATTCGAGCAAGGATTTTGCAGGGACGGGGAAGAGTTCGGAAAAAAGAGGCGGACTATTTGTTTTATTTGCTATTGGATACGGTAGTGGATAACTACTATTTGGTGCTGCAATATCTTGAAGAACAAACGGAGGCATTGGAGGTTAAATTGCTGCAAGGTCTGCCTGCTACCTTGGAGGATATTCTGCAATTGAAGAAACAACTGATAGAACTACGGAAGACCATTTTTCCTTTGACCGAAATGCTTGCCAAAGTATTAGAGGTAGAGAGTTCTTTGATTGAAGAAGGTTCACTTAAATATTTTAGAGATGTGAAAGATCATATCTCACATGTGACAGAGGTTTTTAAGGATTTGAGGGAAACAACGAATGGTTTGATTGATTTGTATATGATGAACGCCAGCAATCAAATGAACCATGTGATGAAAACCCTAACGATTGTTGCGACCATATTTATTCCACTGACGTTTATTGCAGGGATTTATGGGATGAATTTTGAATACATGCCAGAGTTGCATTGGAAGTATGGGTATTTGTTTGTGTGGATAGTGATGTTTGTGATGATTTGGACAATGATTTGGTGGATGAGACGAAAGGATTGGATTTAAGGCAAGGTCAAATTCTCAATATGCAAAAAGCCACTTACCCAAAGGCAAGTGGCTTTCCACAAATTGTTTAAACTCAGATTATTTGAGTTCAAACGGTTCTATAAGTCGTTAAAAAAACTACTTCTCCAATACTACTTTCTTAGCAATTGCGCCTTCAGTTGTACTTACTTTTACGATGTAAATACCTGCTGCATTGTCTGCCATGTCAATAGTCAAAGAAGTTGCTTTCATTGTTTCGGTGTGAATCAATTTACCAACAAGGTTGAATACTTCTACGTTTGCATTGTTAATATTTAATCCTTCAATAGCCACATTCAACATACGGCTTGTTGGGTTAGGATACATATCCACTGCTTGGTACAATTCATAATTATCATTGATACCTACAATTTCATAACAAGGGCTGTCTGGATCATCTGTAGGACATGCTACATCACAGTCACCTTGAACGATTACCAAACGAGATTCACTTGCTTCGTTTCCACTTGCATCAATAGCTGTATAAGTAACGATGTAACTACCTGCTTGTGTTGGACACACACAGTCACCACCAATGATAACATCAACACTTCCATCTACTGCGTCAAAAGCGTTTGCTCCAAACTCGAAGTAGTTTCCATTACAAGGAACTACAGAAGGAACAGGTCCAATCAAACCAACAGTTGGAGCAGTACCATCACGTACTACTACTTCACGAGTAACAATTGCATTGTTTCCAGCAGCGTCACTAACTGTGTATTCAACAATATATGTACCTACACTTTCCAAATCTACTGCGTCTCCACCAATTGCTACATTGTCAGTAATAATCAAATCTACATTATCCAAAGCAACAAAACCTGGCTCTGTCCAAGTACTTCCTACTTCTACTTCAATTTCGTAAATAGCACCATCATCTTGAATAGAATCTGCTCTTCCTGTCAATAACTGAATGAATGG
>JBGCDY010000313.1:0-7148 GCA_045105835.1 Chitinophagales bacterium | reverse complement strand
AAGCAACAGCATTTACGACAAGGGACAATGCCATGCCTGCACCCCGATTTTTATATGGTTCGCTACGGTTTGATGATTATAGAGATATTGGAGGAGTATTGATTCCCTTTAAGCAAACGGCTGGATTGGGTAATCCGAAAGAAAACACAACAGATTATATTCACCAACTCACGATTGACAAATTTGAATGGGATGCATTTCCTGTTTCACAGATACGCCCTTTTGCTGAATTGAAGGTTATTGGAGATGACAAACCAAATTTTTGAATTTACTGTTTATTCTCCTAAATTATTCAATGCTTGTTCAATTGCAGGAGTCACCAGTTTTTCCATGACTTTGTAGCCTTCGACATTTGGATGTACCAAATCGTTGGCAGAGGTATATTCAGGAACTTTTAATCCATTTTTTTCGTCCTTCATTGCCGTATGATAATCCACAAAAATGAGTTTGTTTTCTTGTGCATATTTTTGAATCATTCCGTTTAATTTGATGATGTCATTGGCAGGTGCAAGTTCAGGTCGCCAAGGGAAATGAATGGCAGGTAAAACGGAACACAATATGACCTCAATATCGTGGTATCTTGCCAACTCAACCATAGATTTAATATTCTCTACAATCAATTCGAGGGTGGTAAAACCCCAATTCCCTGCAATGTCGTTGACCCCTGCTAAAATAACCACTGCCTTAGGTTCAAGGTCAATGACATCCTCTCGAAATCTCAACAACATTTGAAGAGTCGTTTGACCACTGATGCCTCTGCCAACATAAGCAGAGCCTTCAAAAAAATCAGGTCTTTGAGTAACCCATGCTTCTGTAATCGAATTACCCATAAAAACGACTCGGAAAGCTTCTTCTTCAGGCAAACCTATTTTTTCATTGTCAGCCTTGTATTTATTAAAATCGGCACTTTTATAATAATCACACCAATAGCGATATTCGTCATGACCTTGGATATCGCTACAAGCAGAAAAACTCAAAATGATACAGACAATGGATACGGTGAAAAGGATGATTTTTTTCATTTGGTTAATCTATTTTTTGTACATTTTAGGTTACTGGCTTGACCAGATTAGTAATAACTGAAAATTAAGAATAAAAATCAAAAATACACTTCACAATCAATTTTTAAAGGATGGAAGCACAGTATTGTTTCAAGGAGGTCTTTAGCAAGGGAGGTAAATATTTTCAAGCCAATTCATTTTTCATTACCTTTAAGAATGATGCAGTTGCCACTATCCAATCCCTATTTCAAAACTCTTTTGAGTCTATTAGCCTTGGTTTTAATGAGTTTTCTACCTTTGAGTTTCCCCTCCAATATGGTATTGATGGAGGAAATATGCGACAATGGAATAGACGATGACAACGACGATTTAGTTGATTTAAACGACCCTGATTGTGTCTGTAGTCTAATCGAACCCCTATCACTTATCCCCAATCCCTCTTTTGAAGAAAAAGAATGTTGTCCTTGGGAAGAAGCCATGTTACACTGTGCTTCCGATTGGATACAAGCTTCGCTGCTAACCACCGACTATATCCACACTTGTGATTGGATGGGTTGGGATGGAGTATTGGGCTGGGATGACTTTCCTGTTCCTATACCTTTTCCTGATGGAGAAGCCGTTGTTGGATTCAGAGATGGTTGGTATCCACCTGGTCAATCCTATCCAGATTGGAAAGAATATGCAGGTGCGTGTTTGTTAAGCCCCTTGGAGTCAGGAGTTCCCTATAGAATAAAATTTGACCTTGGCTTTGTCAGCAAAGAATTTTCTCCGCCCATCAATATGAGTTTTTTCGGAACGGCTGATTGTACTCATTTGCCATTTGGACAAAACGACCCCTTGTTGGGCTGCCCCATCAGAGAACCTAATTGGGTGAAATTGGGTTCGGTTGAGGTTTCGGGAGGCGCTGGCGGCAAATGGGTGAACTCCTTCATTGAAGTGACTCCCACACAAAATATTGCAGCTATCGCCATAGGTCCTGATTGCCCGCATGGACAAGAATCCAATACTTTTTATTACCTCGATAACTTGATTCTGGCTGAACTCAAATCCTTTGAACTGGACATAGCAGAAGTTTCACATCCATGTAAAGACGATTATGCTCTGGAGGTAACAAGAAACCCATTTCTTACCTATCAATGGTACAAAGATGGAGTTGCCTTAATAGGAGAGACGGCTGCAAAACTGACCCAAATGTATGGAGAAGGGGACTACCAAGTGAGTGTAAAAGAAGGCTCTGCCTGTAGAGTATCGGCTAAGCATCTTTTTGTCGTTCCCATCATTAGCCGTACCGCATCTGAAACCATCTGCAAAGAAGAAACCTATTCTTTTGGGAATCAAATACTCACCGAAGCGGGTATTTATGAAGAAACTTTCAAGTCCAAGGAAAACTGTGATAGCACCGTTACCCTCCAATTAGACATTTTAGGGCTTGAGCCAGATACACTCACTGCAAAAATATTTGAAGGAAGAGTGTATGAAATCAATGGACAGAGTCTGGCGACAAAAGGGAATCACCTCATTACCCTGACTTCCTCCAAAGGTTGCGACAGCCTCTTATTGCTGCAATTGGAGTACTACAAAATAGCCATTCCCACCGTTTTTTCTCCAAACAATGACGGCATCAACGACCTGTTTTCCATTGCAGTCGAAGACGAGCTTTTTGAAAGTCTTGAACTCAGTATTTTTGATAGGTGGGGCAATAAACTGCACGAGTGCAATCATTGGGATGGCTACTATGATTTTAGACCCGTTGACTTGGGCGTATATGTTTACCGCCTTAGAATCAGCACGAAGGATGGAAACGAAAAGTTGCTTTCGGGATGGCTTACAGTCGTTCGGTGAAATATAAGTGAGAAGACAGAAATGGGATGTGAGAAATGAGACTTCAAATTCCTTATTGTCAGAACATTAACAACCTTATTGATTGATTTAATTTTGCCCTATCACTTAGAATGCTTTTAAAGGTTGGTTTACCACACCTATAATTTGAAGGTGTTTGTGTGGCGAATGTTACCTTTGTAAATTACTTATTGACTTCAATACAAATCAACTCTATTCCATGAAATCTTCAACCCCAAAAAATGCCATCATCTTAGGCGCAACAGGCGCAGTTGGAACACAAGTGTTGCAAAGCCTCCTACAAATAAGCCAAATAGAAAAGCTCACTTTATTAGGACGAAGACCTGTTCCCAACATCACTGCAAACCATGTAGAGCAACACAAAGTTGACATCTTTGAACCCAAAACGTATGGAGACTTGCTATCCAATCACCAAACAGCGATTTGTACATTGGGCGTAGGTCAGCCCTCCAAAATGAGCAAAGAAGATTTTTTGAAGATTGACAAACAGGCGGTATTGGATTTTGCAGTGGCGTGTAAAAAATCGGGTGTCCAACATTTTGAACTCTTATCTTCTGTGGGAATTGATGCAAATTCTTCTTCGTTTTTCCTTCGTGCAAAAGGAGAATTGGTCGAGGAAATCAAAGCCCTTGGTTTCGAACGATTCAGTGTCTTTCAGCCCTCCATGATTTTGACCCCAACCAATAGGTATGGCTTCCTGCAAGGCGTAACCTTAAAACTATGGCCGCTTTTGAAGCCACTTTTAGGCGGTGGATTCAGAAAATACCGAGGGATTCCCGTTGAAGTATTGGGAGAGGCGATGGCAAAGAATATTTTGAAGAATAACAAAGGGATGGAATATTTGCAGTGGGATGATTTTTATGCGATTGTAGAAGAAAATGCCCTTGTTTAAACCTCCTCAGATGACTACCAAAGTGCACTAAATTCTAATCAGTAAAAAATGAGTAAGACTTTTGATTTTTCTTTGGAATAGAATACTGTTTTTCGAGTATTTTATAGATGTAAGGAAAAATCAAAAGTCTTTTTTTATGAGTTCTTAATGTTGAGCAAAGGTTTCATTGTCAAACAATTCATGTACAAAATCAATGCGTTGCAAATGATGATCATCGTGTTCTGCTACAAATAAAAACAAATCCATCAATCGCATTGGAACCTTCAATCTTGGATGCAAAGCGATCTTCAAAATATCCTCTTTCTCCAATTTTTCAAGTGCTTCAATCGTTTGATTTCTGACTGCTTCAAAACCAGTTAATAAGGCTTCAATGTCTTTCCTGTTGTGTCGCCCCTTCCGAGTTTTTGTATTTTCCAGATCCCAAGGTCGCAGCTCTTCTTTACCCTCCAAAAAATCTTCTAACCTACCTTGCCACAATTCTTCCAAATCTATCAAATGCCCCAAGTTCTGCTTGATAGACCAAGTGCTTTCAAAACGAAGTGTTAGGATTTGATAAGGAACAGTTTCAATTTTTGTACGCAATTTTTGAGGAGTTTCTTTCAGTCGCTTCAAGGTGGAGGGAAAAGTGTTTTGCTTGGAGTCAAAGTCAAATTTTTTATCGAACCATTTTGTTTGTTTCATACCGTATTGTTTTTTTTAGTTTTAATTGACAATTGCCTTTCTATCCATAGAATAACCCCTAAAGCCCTCCTTTGGTTTTAGTCAAACTTGAAGGATTTGGGAATATATTTCGTTATATTTGAAAAACAATCAAGCCCACCTTTTGTAGCCAAGCCCACCTCGTTTCATTATACCCTAATTTCTAAAAACCTATCGACCAATGAAAACAGCACAAGTGGGTGAAACCCTTAGCAGTACCAATCTTCCCAACCTCATCGCCAACGATACGATTTACAAAGGCAGCATTTATGCCAAAAGCAGTGTACGCATTGAAGGCAGATTTGAAGGAGTCATTAAATGTGCCGAAAAAGTCTTCACAGGCATCAAAAGTATCATCGAGGCAGACATCGAAGCACTCGCCATTCAGCTTTCAGGCAGATTGAAGGGCAAATTGCAAGCACGAAATCGAGTGAGTATTGGTGCTGAAAGTAGCTTTGAAGGAGTCATCGAAACGGCTACTTTGGAGGTGGCAGAAGGCGCAAAGTTGAATGGGCAAATTATTATGAATCGGGAGGTTTGAAGAGGTATATTTAACTTTAACAATTGAAAAGTAGTTAAACTTCCCCCTCCAGTGAGTTTTTGAGATTGAATTTGTACTTTGAATTTGAATTTCCTTTTCAGGTTTCTACTTCACCAACTCTTCCCCCTTTTCATTCACATACCAAATCTTACCACCCTTCACCAATTTCGCTATCTTATCCTCTGCATACCAAAAAATCCCCTTCAAATCCGCCTCCGTCAATTTACCATATTCACGGTGGTACAAACCAAAGGTTTCGTGCTTTTTGACCTGAATCGCTCCACCCTCCAAAATCCAGATTTGGTCGAACTCAATCGGCACAATCACCTGACCCGAAGTATCAATCACGCCCCATTTTTCTTCCATTTTTACCCTTGCCAATCCTCGTTCAAAAGGTTTTGCATCATCGTATTGAGCTTCAATCTTCCATTGGCTATCCTTGTTGATATAGCCAATTTTTCCACGTTTTCTCACCGCCCCAAAACCCTCCGAAAAGTCCTTTGCCCATTCATACAAAGGATAAATCGCCATGCCACCACTCGTGTCCGCATAGCCCCATTTGTCCTTGAAGTAAATCTTGGCATAACCTTCCGAAAAATCACCTGCCATGATGTATTTGGGTTCGCCCACCAGTTTACCTTCTTTGTTGATAAATCCATAGGTTTGCTCCAATTTGACCATTGCCACACCATCGCCAAAACCACCTGCATCCTCGTATTGTGGCACGATGACCGTCTTGCCCGTTGCATCCACAAAGCCCCATTTCCCATTGACCTGAATGGCTTGCATTCCTTCCGAAAGCGGTTTATAGGCTTCTGTCTGAATGATTTCGCCCGATTTGGTCACCAAAGCTTTGTTCGTCCCAAAAGCCACTTCTGCCAGCGAACCTTCAAAATCTTTTGCCGTGTCAAATTGTGGTTCTATCGCAGTTTCCCCCTTCGCATTTAGGTAGCCAAATTTCCCATTGCGTTTGACGAGTGCCATATCGCTATTGAAGTTGGAAGCCACATCCCATTGGAATCCTCCAATTGCAGTGCCTTTCTTATCCACAAAACCCCATTTCCCATTTTGCAGCACACTTGCTTTTCCTTCTGAAAAAATGCCTGCTTTATCATATTGAGGCGCAATCACCATTTTGCCCATCCTATTCACATAGCCAAATTTGTCGCCTTCCTGAATCGCTGCAAAACCTTCCGAAAACAAATCTGCTTTCTGGAATTGTGTCTCTATCAACAAGTCACCATCGGCATTGATATAGCCCCATTTTTTGTTGACCTCAACGGCTGCCATTCCCTCTGAAAATTCGCCTACTTTGTCAAATTGAGGCTTCAAAACCACCTTGCCCATTGCGTCAATGAACCCCCATTTATCAAAGGAAATTGCCTTGGCAAAACCATCTTTGAAGGAAGTCGCAAAATCCAATCTCGGCAAAAATACCCAGTCGCCTTTTGCATCAATAAAACCATAGCGATTGTTGTCCCTTACTGCCGCCATTCCTTCCGAAAAATAGTCCACCGTCTCAAATTTTGGCTCTATGACCATCAGCCCATCCCTGTTCACATAGCCCGCTTTTCCGTCCTGCAATATGGGGGCAAGTCCTTCTTTGAAGTCCAAACCATCGTCAAATTGAGGCTCGACAATCACCTTGCCTTTGGTGTTGATATAGCCCGCTTTTCCGTCCATATAGACCACTGCAATTCCTTCCGAAAAACTACGTGCGCTGCTGTATTGTGGAGGAATGACCTTCAATCCATCGGTGTTGATAAACCCAATTTTGCTGCCTTCTTTGACGACCGCCAAGCCTTCCGAAAAATCCAATGCCGCCGCAAATTGAGCAGGTATTTTTAGTTCACCCGACTCATCCACAAAACCATATTTTCCATCAATCAAAACCCTCGCCAATCCATTCGAAAAAACGGGTGGAAAAGGGAAGTCAAATTTGGGAAAAATGAGCATGCTGCCTTTTTGGTCGATGAATCCCCATTGCGCCGAATTCGGCAGTTTGACCGATGCCTTGCCCTCCGAAAAATCACCCACTTCCATATAAGCAGGTTGGATGATGAGGTTGCCAAGGGAGTCAATGAATCCCCAAAGATTTGCGTCGTTTTGGATGGCGGTCATGCCTTCACTAAAATCGTGTGCATCCTTGTATTGA
>JBGCDY010000312.1:0-4508 GCA_045105835.1 Chitinophagales bacterium | reverse complement strand
AATAAACACCTACACAAGTTCTCTGCGGGCAATAGCAAAGGTAAAACAAAATTCATTTACAGCAAAATATTTGCCGTTTTATTTTTTTTCTAAGTAAAAAGAAAAAAATAACATGGACACCTTAATTCCCCTTTTGAAAGGGGTTGGGGTATGTTAGCTAAAAAAATGTTCAAGTTATTTTTTTACCGTTACTAAGTTTTAACGTAATGATGGTTTCCATTTCTAAATCATAATCAAAAATGGACATTACTTTTCTTAAGGTATTGATATGTGTTTGGTCACCTTGTTCTATGCTCCTAAGTGAACGTTCAGAAATCCCAGCCATTTCAGAAAAAGTTTTTTGGTTGAGTTTTCGAGCTTTTCGCTCTTGTCTGATAAATAAGCCCAATTCTTTGTAATCCATATTGATGATAAGAAAATTTGAAGGTATTTGTTAGCCTCACGAAGATAGAGAATAAAATAAAGACTCAAACAGGATTTCTGTCTCTTGAATTTTGATTATTCAATTTGTCATTTTTTTGTCACAATAAAAATCACTGTTAATGTTTTTCCTCCAATAAGCAACTCTATAGGTGGAGGCAATGGGTATTGAATACCAATAAAAAATACCCTCGAATGAAAACTACAAAAAATGTCTCCAATTGCAATACCTTAAAATTGAAAAGCGAACCCAATTTTATGCAGCAACTGCAAGAGGTGATTGCCCAACAAATTACTGATAAAAATCATCAATTGGCAGTGGAGCATCTTGCAGAAGTCATGCACATCACCAAAAAAACATTGGAGCGAAAAATCAAAGCACATACCCAACAAACTGCCAAGCAATACCTCCATGAATTCCGACTGCAATATGCACATCAGGCATTGGAGGAAGAAGCCTATACCAGTACACAGGAATTGGCTACTTCTTTGGGCTATTCCAATGCTTCCCATCTTGCTTTGATTTTCAAAAAGCGGTTTGGCTATACACCTAAGGCTTTGGGAGAGGTTTGAACAAGAACACTAGATGAAAAGGAACTTTCCGCACTGATTTTGCTCCAAAATTTATATTGAAATTAAAGATGCTCTCGAAATATAGCCGCTGCTCGGAATGGGTGGTGGCTTTTTTTGTGGGTTGTCCACCATTAATCATCAATAGCGAGTGGTTTTAAACCACTCACTATTGATGATTATACTCCTACCCCAAACTCGCCTTCAAGCATTTCTCCACACCACAGGCACATTTTTCCGTTTCGCCAAATCCTCCACTTGGTCTTTTTGAATCTGATTAATATTGAAATAAGCACTTTCGAAAAAAAAATACAAAAAAAATGCCCTGCCCTGTTCACAAGTCTCAAAAAAAAGATACTAAAGAATAAACACCCATAATCTGATCAATATTTCCCACTATTTCTTTAATATTTCAAACAACAAGATCATGAAACACAAAAACAACCTCTTTTTTTCTGCCCTCGTACTTTTTTTCTCTTTTGTATGTCTGACTCCTACTTTGGCGCAAACGGTGGTTTGGGATGAGGGTGTGGATGGGGATTTACCAGCGAATACTGCTTTTTTCTTTAGCAATACAGATTTTCAAGATATTACATTAGTCAGTGGTGTGAATATTATTAGAGGAACGGTTGGAAATAATAGTGGTTTTACTGGCTCTTATCGTGGAAGAGACTCCTTTTCATTCATAGTTCCTTCTGGTTCTACCGTAACTGCTGTGTCACTTTCTGCTTACTCGGAAAGTGGCAATGGAGGTGCTTCCATAGGGGCTTACAGTGGTACACCACTTGCTTTCATCGCTTCAACCAGCGTTTCTGCTCCACAAAACATTTTTTCTTCGTTTGGAGGTGGAAGTCTTACTGCTGGTCAATATGGTTTGGGAGTTGCAGATAGTGACGGTATAAATGGGAGTTCTGTTTATGAAATATCGATTACTCTTACCCCTAATTCTTCAGGATCAGTCAGTATTCCCACCCTCTCCGAATGGGGTTTAATCATCTTGGCTTTGTTGTTGATGACTGTGGGGATTTTGTATTTGGTACAGCCGAATTGGAGGGGTGGTTTTAAACAAGAACGCTAGATGAAAAGGAATTTTCTGCTTGGATTGAATTAAAAATACTCAGCCATTTTTAAGGAGAAGTCATTTATAAAAAGCTCTCCATCTCAGCGTTCTATCTCACAATACTCCTCTGTGTCTTCGAGTCTCTGTGTTCAATTGATTCGTTCAACTGTTGTCAAAGTCTGCGACTGTGGACAAAGTTTCTCTTAGACCGCCTCTGCCGCCGAAAACTGTGTATCGTGCAACTCTCGGTAATGTCCACCGAGCTTCAATAACTCCTCATGCGTACCCATTTCCATGATTTCACCTTTGTTGAGCACCATGATTTTGTCTGCATTTTGGATGGTCGAAAGACGGTGGGCAATGACTATTGAAGTACGTCCTTTGATGAGTTTTTCGATGGCACTTTGTACGAGCCATTCCGTTTCGGTGTCGATGGAAGAAGTAGCTTCGTCGAGAATCAAAATACGTGGGTCAAAGACCAAGGCACGAATGAAGGAAATCAATTGGCGCTGTCCCAAAGAAAGCGTTGCGCCTCGCTCCATCACATTGTAGTCGTATTGATTAGGGAGTTTTTCGATGAACTCATTTGCGCCCACAATTTCGGCAGCTTCATAGACTTGTTCATCCTTTATTTCGGGGCTTCGCAGACTGATATTGTCTTTGACCGAACCCGAAAAGAGGAAAACATCTTGGAGTACCAAGCCGATGTTTTTGCGGAGTGAATGCAAATCATAGTCCTCTACATTCCTGCCATCAATTTTGATTGTTCCTTTTTGGATGTCGTAAAAACGGTTGAGGATGTTGATGATAGAGGATTTCCCTGCACCCGTAGGGCCCACGATTGCCAAGGTCTGTCCTGCTTCAATGCTGAAACTGACTCCTTTAAGCACCATGTCTTTTTCGTTGTAGGCAAACCACACATCGTCAAATTCAATTTTTCCTTTTATCTCATCTACTTTCTTTTCTCCTTCATTGGTGATGCGTTCTTCTTCTCTGTCCAATAGGTTAAAAATTCGTTCGGAAGCTACCAAACCCATTTGAAGCGTATTGAACTTATCTGCCAACATTCTCAAAGGTCGAAACAACATATTGAGGTACATAATGAAGGCAATCAGCACTCCCAAACTTGCCTGACCATCAATCACCAAATTGGAACCAAACCAAACCATCAAACCCATTGCAGCTGCCAAAATGATTTCCAATACGGGAAAGAAAATCGAATAGTACCAAATAGATTCAACATGTGCGTCACGGTGTCGGGCATTGATGTCATGGTATTTTTTCAGCTCTTTTTCTTCTGCTCCAAATACTTGCACGATACTCATGCCCGTGATGTGTTCTTGTAGAAAAGCATTGAGGCGAGAAACTTGTGTACGCACGGTTTGAAACGAACCTTTTACTTTTTCCTTGAAAACATAGGTGCTGTAAATAATCAAGGGAAAAGGTGCTAGGCACATCAAGGTCAGTTTCCAATCGGTATAGAGCATCACTCCAATGACCATAAACAAGGTCAGCAAATCTGCAATAATGGTAATCAATCCCTGCGAAAAAATATCATTGATGGTTTCGACATCGTTAATCGTCCGAGTCGTAGAAGTACCAATGGCAGTATTGTCAAAATAACGCAATCGAAATTTGAGGATGTGGTTGAACACCCGAACCCGCAAATCTTTGATGACTGACTGTCCGAGCCAGTTGGTGAGGTAGATAAAATTGTAGCGCAAGATGGCTTCGACAATCAAAATACCCACCAAAAGCATTGCCATATTCACCAAACCTTCTTGGTTCGGAATCAGAATATAGTTGTCAACGGTGAGTTGTATCAAAAAAGGACGAAAGGGCGAGATAATTGCCAAGAAAATCGCCAATGCGGTAGCTCCAATAAAGGCTTTTTTGAAGGGGCGAGCCAAGCGAACGACTCGCTTGAATAAATCCCAATCCAGTATTTTCCCTGTTCGTTTAGTAATTGTACTCAATAGTTAGTGTGGTTTTGGTTGATATTTAGCCTAAAAAATAGATGTGTTGGATTTTTGAAAACCCAACACACCTTATTCTTTCTGAAACACCGTTCTTGGTAGATTGTTCTGCAATTTCTCTTGGAATAAACCTTTTAATGAATCGGTTTTTTGAAGTTTTTGCTGCTTCAAAATAGTATTTTGATTCTTTTGAAGTAGAATAAAAAAGCCGCTATCCATGAAGCGAATAGCGGCTTTTTAGTTTTGAGAGCACTTATTTTTTCAATCCAAATTCAATATTTATACTTCCTTTCTTGATACCATCGGCTGCACCAAATACAAAGTACCCGCAGTCATCAACATCAAAGCCAATACAATCAAGCCCCATTCAGAGAGGGTGGGAACGCCAGGAGCTGATGCCACAACAGGAGGAGCGGTAAGGTCTTGTCCACATATCAAGCCTACACTTGGACTAGGTGCAGAACTTACCGTATAGTTGAAGG
>JBGCDY010000311.1:0-9885 GCA_045105835.1 Chitinophagales bacterium | reverse complement strand
CCCTTCAATGAAGACCCAGGAACATAAGGCCGCCCCTGACCATTGCGGAGTTGCGTAGCAATTTGCCCCACATCACTCTCACCCTTCCCCTGCAAAGGCACAACATGACGGGCAATCACCGAACTATGCACAACCTCATTGCTTCGCTGCTGCAAATAAGGCAATAAGTCCTCCTTGCGTTCAATAATAGTCATCCACTTGTCTATGTTTTCCTCCCCAATCACCTCCAAAACCTTGGCATCCTCCAAAAACGCAAATGCTTTCTCTTGCGGCAAATAGACATATTCGTGATTGCGCTGAATCGTTTTGCCACTGCCAATGTGAATGGGTGTGAGGGTTTTAATTGTGTATTTATAGTTATTCATTATTTATATGTTTTTTAATTTTTCGTTCCCCGTCCTTAAATTATGCTCATGTTTTATTGCTTCAAATTCGCCTTGTAGAATCTCCTCCTCTTTTTCAAAAATTAACTTCATTATATATTCAGTTATTTTCAGAGCCGAGTCTATGTATTCAACACTTGGCACTTCTCCAACATGAACTGCCTCATTTCCGTAAACTCTGTTAATGTGACACCATTTTGATACTTTCTCAGATAATAAACCTTCTTCAAAGAGCCCCTTTATCTTACCATATAGTTCATTATATTTGCTTTGCCCATTATCACGGTCTTCTTTACTTCCCATGATTCTCTTATCTCTGCAAATAAGTTCAATTAAAGTCCTTAATCCAGTAGTACATAAAATGAACATATCTTGATTGTATACAGAAATAATATTTTTATATAATTTCTGTATTTCTACAGGAAGATTATGTATCTTTTTTACTCTCCATAGATTAGTGCCTCGCCTTGGTGCAAATCTCTCTTCTATTATAATAAACTCTGTATATTCTTCAATCTCATAGCTTTCGCTAACGGAGGAGAGATGATAATTATCGAATTCTTCATCAGTCATTTCATCAATTATTTCACCTTCGTCTTCAAATTCATTTTTTATACTATTTCTAATGATTTTAGTTTCATCACTTCGATTAATGTAAGAACGAAAAGCAATCGTATTACACTCTGTACACTTTACTATTTGAAAATAATGTATTATTTCTATTTGGTCAACTACCGATTTTTTTTCGATTGCAATTTTCTGTCCATTTGCATCAAAATCTACCTCAATCCTCTTGCCGTATAAGGGCTTTGTCTTTTTTTGAAATTCTTCTGCTAAAACATTATGAGGACATTCATCATATGTTTGGTCTACTTTTCTACTAAAATCGGCACACTTAAACCAATGAATATCTTGATTTTTATTTGACATAATAAAAGTACAGTTTTTTTATTTTCAAATACTTATAGGCACAAAAACACTCGTACCATCCCGCCAAACCTCATGCGCTACATCAACTATCTCAGGCGCAATATCCTTCACATCTCCCCTCACAATCATACCCTTACCCTTCCAGTCCCCAAAAGCAAACACGCTGCCCTCCGAAAACATATACAGTGATTGCTTGCGAAAACTTATATTTGTTTCCACCTCAGGCGAACTCAACCAACCGCCCCGCTTCATCAAGCCAAAACTACTTTCCTTCAAAGCCTCCCTGTTGGTTTTCCATTCCTCATGAGTCGGACAATACAGCCCCAAATTCATCCAATGCCTCGCCTCACCCATTGCAGGAAGTTCCAGCGTCATTTCTGCCTCCTCCAAATCAAAAGTACCATTCCCCAAGTGCCGCCGAGTACCAATCCCTTCATCCGCCAACAATCGCAAAGCAGGCAGCAAAGTCTCCGAATAAAAATCCGCAACAGCATCCACCACCACATACAAACCTGCATTCTCCGCAAAATGCAAACGCTCCATATAAAAAGGCATCGGTGCCTCCTCCGAACCCAAAGGCGGAATAAACACCCTACCCGCCTGTTCTGCCTTGTATGTCCTATCCTGTCGCTCCAATCTTTGGCTATTGGGTTCAAACTGAGAATGATTGCTCAACATCTTCCCCTTCGCCAGCACCTCCCACTTCTCAAACTCATATTCCTCTCCCTTCAATACCTTCTCAAACAGCGACTTCCCGATGTACTCCAACTTCTTCAATATCTTCGCTTGCTTCGACTGTGCCTTTTTATCCTTCACCTTCTTCAATATTTTCGCTTGCTTCGACTGCGCCTTTTTACCCTCCAAACCCTCAAGTGTAAAAGGCAATTTGACCATAGGTTTCGGAAAAAAATACTCCTCCCCGATATAGGGAAAAGCCGAACTCAAAGCGAACTTATCAAAAAAGCCCTTGCCCGATTCAGCCTCCTTCAATCCCAAACGCTTCGCCATCACATACAGTGCCGATTTGAGCGTATCCGAGTGCACCAACTGCTCACTCGAATCATACTCGTTTTTGCCCTTCGATATATGCAAAGGCGCATTAAAATTCAATTTGATAATTTTTAGTTGGGTCATATATTGGTTGTTTTTAAATTTAAAAAATCACTGTCACCTATCGTTTATCATAGGATGAGATTTATTGTCATCTCACACATTTTTCTGCTTCTTATCGCAGCACAGGGTTTAAACCCTGTGCTACGATAAGACAAGACTAAAATTTGAAATTTCCAACCTTACTTGGATTTACAAACTACCCGTTTATTTTTTGTATCCTAATAAACCCTACCCTACGATAAGGGGCAAGTATCATTCAGGAAAATTCGCTCTATGCCTATCCGTAACATTCTCCGCTTTACCACCATTTTTGTAATAATTCGCCGTTTTTTCCAAAACCTCTGTCACTTCAAAAACCACTTGTCCACTACCCCTCGAACCATGACCACCGATATAATCATCCTGCACCAACTGCAAAGCGTGAAAAACATGCTTCAACAAAGCCACTTCCTCCACTTTGTCCCCTTCAAAAATATTCACCACCAAATTGAGGTGAAATTCCGCCCCCGCAGGAACACGCTCCAACTGTCGAGGCATTGCCTTTGAAGTGATGCGGTCAATCACCACTTCCGTTTTCATTTCTGTATAAGGAAGCTCCGTTTTGTTGTGGTCAATAGAACTTTGAACCAATTTCGCATCTCGCACCAAAATCCTTGAAGGACGCTGTCGACTTCTCCCATTATTGTCTTTTTCCTTGTCTCTTTTGGGAATCACCCCAAACAAGGTAGCTGCAACCGCATCGGGGTCTTCCGTCGGACCATTTTCAATCGCCCCCATTTTGGTATCCCCAATTGTGCCATAGGTTAGTTCCAAAAGACTTCTCATTTTCCCTTTGAGTGAACTACCAGGAATATACGGTTCATTGGTCAGCGGATTTCGAATCACCGCATTGTCCACACCGCCAATGCTCATAGAAGAATTAGTGCCACCAATATGCAAACCCGTTTCAGTTCTGATGATGCCTTTGATAATGATTTTTTTCAATAATTTATAATTGCTCATTTTTATTTATTTTATACTTTTTAAAAGAAAAACGTACCCCGTAATGGAAAGGTGTAATCTTCGGAATTCACTCGCTTACAAAGTATTGTTTGAATTTGTATTTGAGTTTTGAACTTGAATTTCAATTAATCCCTACCTCCATACGCTTTGTGATACGCCAGAATCGCCTCCAAAAAATCTACAAAGCTCTGAAAACGTTTATCCGCTTCCGTTCCTTCAATGTTTACCGCCTTGTGTGCTTTGTCTATGATTTCCTTAAAAACCGTAATGCGGTTACGAGAATTTCTTTGAGTAGCCCTCGCCACTGCATACGCCAATTTGGGGCGAAGTAAGATGAAAGCCGATTTTTCATTGGCAATGTCTTTTTGCTGAATGCGTTTGACCTCTCCAAAAAAGTTGCGAATTTGGGAAGTTGTCATGGCATCTCTACCCGAAAAACCACGGCTACTATCCGTCAAATGTTCGCCTAATTTCTCTGCAAAATCGACGGCATCTTCTGTGATACCTTCAGTAATCCAGCCTTCCTCAAAGGCACGGTCAAATGATGTTGATTGATTTCTCATGTTATTTTTTATTTTTATTTATTGAACGATTGTGTAATTCTATCCACCTTGCAGCCAGAGCCAAAAGCTGCAAATAGCTGTTGGTCTTTGGAGCAACTAATTTACCTTCATTGGTTTGCCCACTGACAACTCCAATTTTGAAGGTGTCCATCAGAGCAGCATCCCTTTTATAGCGTTTGGCATGTTGCGAAAAAACGTAGGCACTCATCCACATCCATTTAGGCGTTTTTGTTTTTCCATTGAAGTAATCCTTTTGCATAGCAGCCAAAGCCTGAATTTTATTCAAAATCGAGCTATTGTCCCCAATTTGCTCCAGTTGATTCTTCAAAGCAATGGTTTGTTTCCATTCATTGTCCCATTGAAGGGTTTTTCTCAAAAAGCAAAAAGCGTTTTTCTCCTTGTCCTTGTAGGCATACGCTTTTGCCGCCTTTTCGGCATCCTCCGCCAAAGCAGCAGCCTTCACAATCGGAAATTTGCCCGTCACCATCTCCATACCTCCCGACACCGAAAGCGTGGGATTGCCTGCCGTCCAAACTCCAAAAGCCTCGTTGATAGCCATTCCAAACTCCAAAACCGCTTCCCACTGCCCCAAGATAAACAGGTCGTCACCGCCAGAGTAGAGAATATAGGTATTGGCGCTGTAGTGGCGTTTCCAAATAGTATTCAGATATCCTATAAAGAAAAAATCCAAGCTGCGACTCAATGCACTGTATCTCGAAAACGTCCGCTGACTTTCGTGGAAACCATTGATAAACGCCTGCCCCAAATTGTCCACATCCATCCGCAACACACCCAAACGATGCAAACTCCCTCCACTTTTCGCCAAAGCTCCAAACGTTTTCGGAAAACCGATTTGATGCCTTCCAACGACTTTGCCATCCTCATCTGACTCTCCCTCTTTAAAAACAGGAAAGTCATTACCACCATAAAAAGCATAACCCCAAACCTGTTCCGCTTTCACATACCGTTCAAAATCTGTGTGGTTGATGCTGCGAATCGTGCTGTATTGCTTATTAGGTACTCGCTTTTCTGTCTCCACAAAGTGGTGATACACTCCAAAGTCGCAAGGATTGAAGGTCGTTAGCCCACCAAAATCTTCAAAAGCACTCACCCAATAAGTCGCATTTTTGAGGATTCTACCCAGTTCGATTTGTTCAAACGTTGTTTTCTTTATGGCAGATTCCTTGTCAATAATAGGGTGGTTGAGAAAATGCACCAATTTGGTACGCTTCAATACTTCGTGATCTGCAAGAATCGTATTAATTACTGCTTCCTCTTTTTCGCTAAATTCCTCATTCGTAATCGCATCCCTTCCCCTCAATCCACCTTCTTCCACTGTTCCGAAAAAAGCAGCATAACCATCATCAGCTGCAATCTTATCCGAATACCGACTCCGTTTCTTCTGATTCAATCGCTCACTCAAACTTTCCCAAACTTTACTGATATCTTCCCCGACAGATGCACCAAAAGGAATAGCATCCATCGCCAAAAACAAATCCGTCTTGTGCCTATTGTAGAGCTTATCGGATAGTTCGGCACACAAACTCTCCAAAGCCTCTCTTGCCGTTTTGGTATTCGGGGCAATGAGGTAAAAACCACCACCCGAAGCATAGACGACATTGGCACGAAATAGATTCAACTTCTCCAGTGTCAGTTGAATAACACTATCAATCAGCAATTGCAGGTAAAAAGACCGCCCTTTGAGGTTCTTAGCCGCATTTTTACTCACAATGTTGTAGATGAATTTTTGAATCCCTGACAAATCCCCTCCAATAAGTAGAAAAGGAGTTTTTTCTTTGTCAGCCTGTTCATTACCAAACAACTTCAAAGCCACGGCAAAAGCCGCCACCGTTTTGGCGTGGTCGTAGAAAGACACATCGGGCAAATGTTGCCAACTACAAGGCACAAAAGCTGCATATTTTTCCAGCAAATAACAGAGGTTTTCCAAGCGTACCTTCCCCGATTGGTCTTTGATGCGCTCGCAAGCACTCGTGAATAACCGCCAACTCTCCGAAAAATCACCCTTTGCGCTCGACCAAATAACGGTATCCAAACCTTCACTAGGTAAAGTCAATTTTTCTGCAAAAAGTATTTTTTGAAAATCTCGGTTTTCATTGGAGCGACCATTGTTCAGCTTCTCCAAAATAGGACGCAGGTAAGATTGATCCTTGACCTCTTTTGCTTTCTTTTTTCCCATAGCATAACTTCGTGCCTGCTGCAATACCGCATCCGATTCTACTCCAAACCACCGCTTCAACTCTTCGGGCTTAATGCCTTTCTTGTCGGTCAGGTTGTAGAATTGATGGATGTCGAGCAGTAAGGCACTGATGCCAATTTGTGATAAATCCGTCATATAGTTTGATTTTTAGTTTGTTGTTTTGGATAGCTTTTTCTAATCACTCCATATCCTCTTGCAGCTCCTTTTCCAAGCCCGATGTCATTGGGTAGGAATACATTGGTCTTAAATTTGACATGGAAATTGGTAAAAGGCACGTTTTTGTGTTTGACGATTTTGGGTTCAGAAAGATGTTGAATCTTCACTTCAACCTGTTTTTCCAACCACCAATCAACCCCCTTCGCAAAGCCCAAAATATGCCCTGTCAAAATCCGTTCGAGCATTGCACATCTATCTGCCAAACCATCTGTCTTTCTAAATTCCTCATAATTCGACTGATTGAGTGCCAACCAATTACTGATACTGTACTCAAAATTTTGATCCCAAACCTGCATATTGAATTGATTGAGTTTCAACACTTCAATTTTCAAAGTATGTATCTTCCCATCAAACTCCAATTCCCAATTCTCCTGCGAAAAGAGGGTATATAGTTCTTCAATCCCATGTTCGAGGCTCAACAGGCCCGCCTTTCTACCAAAACTTTTGTATTGAATCAGCGGATAGGCATGCCGAAATTTTGTCACATCTCCATCGACATGGTTGTGGAATAAAATATGTTCGTAACCGACTTTTTTGGCAATTGCTTTTCGAAACTGAGGTATCTCCCAAGGCTGCAAAGGCATATCAAATACAACTTTTAGTAAACGTACTTTTTTCATAATGGATAATATTTTATAATCCAAGCAAGATATTAGTTATGAATCAATAAACCTTTTATGCTTACTGACTAAATGTCATGAAAATGTAAAACTGTTATTACAGTATAGGTAGGAACGCATTAGATTGTTGCGAAGCTGAATAATAGGAGAGATTTATCGCTGCTACCGTGTTGCTAATTTATTAAAAAATACTCAGTTGCCAACAGACAATGAGAGGAACAACTATAGGAAAGTTAAAAAAGTTCCAATTGAAGGAAAAAGTTTTGTGTTTTTTCAAAAATAGATTCTACGCTAATTTGGTTTCCTTATATCAAAAAGAAAACCGAAGTTTTTAAAACTTCGGTTTTCTGAATTCTTCAATATCTAATATCACAATATCTACCGACCATGTTTCTGCGATGTAGTGGACAATTTCACGATATTGATTTTCAGCCGTAGGTGTCCATTCTATTTCGTAAGCCATTGGCGGCTTTTTTTTTGAATTTCAATATGAGGAATCGTTTTTTCTTCTTTGACTTCCTTTAGAGCTTCATCAATATCCCTCTGCCTTTGAAGGCTCAATTCATCCCAAAAATCTTTGTTATTTGCCATTACTTGTTTTCTTTTAAGTGGAAACGCTTCATTATCTAAGAGTATTGAATACTAACAGAATGGAATTTTTGAAGTAATTGCATCAACAAGTTGGCTTCACTTTCATCCCCTATAGTTAATTGGATTTGTTTCATTTTTTTCGATGGAATTATGGAATCTTTTGATTCAGGCTCAACAGTTAACAGACTCTCCGTTTTGTTGGCATTCTTCGGCGATGAAGATAAGGTCGAATCAGTATCAACATTAAATTGTTCCATTCTTACCTTTTTCGCTTTGGCAACCACTTCCTCCAATTCAGGCACAATAGCAGGGTGAGGATTGTCTTCCAATGCCAAAGTTGCCAACTCGTTTGCTTCGGAGGGTTTGTGGCAATCTAAAGCCAAAGTTGCTGCACTCCTCAAAAAAACGGAGCGGGACAACTGATAGCTTTCCTCTTTGGGAATCGACAAGGCATAGGTTCGCTCCAAATTGTAGGCTTTTTGATAGAACAATTGTGCCGTCGTTCCATCTCCTCTTTTTTGGGCAAAAAGAGCTTCATCCACAAATTCCATCGCTATGTCGTGTAAGGCAGCTAATTGATTGCTCATTTTTTTATGATTTTTGCTTTTGGGTTACTGAATTCTACAACAACGATGTAAGCGGGTAAGTTCTTGAAGGGAGAGTTTTCCAATTGCTTCTGTTTTAGGCGAACTCTGCTGTTTACCGTATTGGTTGCAGATGCTTTGTAAATGCCAGATATTTCCAACAAAGCCGTCAATAGGGTAAAACCATTTTCGTCTTTTTCTCCCAACCAATAATCGCCTCTACTTCCTTTTCGGGAGCGTTTCATATCGGTATAATCCGTAAATTCCAAGACCAATAAAAGTGCCATACCTGTTGCCGCATATTCTACCAATTCCTCTTTGTCGTTCCAACTATTGACCGCATCCTTGTCTATCTCTCCTTCCCATACAACTTTGATATTTTCTTCGTTTTCTCCTTCAATAGCCATCAATACACCGCTATTATGCCCGTTTGAAATCAAGCAATAAATAACCGCTTCTGATAAATAATGCCCAACGCTTTGAGTGATTCCAGGTAAACCTTTCTTCAATTCGTCTAAATCAATCGTTTTCATCGTAAGGGAACATTTCTGTAAATGAATTGCATAATTACAGAGGCAAATTTAGTAGAAAAAATGATATGCACAAAAAAATGTGCATATTAAAATTCTATTTCAATGCTTTCATCTTTATCTATAATAAAAACCTTTACATCCAAGCCCAACAATTGAAGCACTGAACGAAGTGTGTGAACATGCCCTCGTTTGCCCAATTCGATGTTTTGTATGGTACGAAAGGAAACCTCCGCCAAACTTCCCAATTCAACTTGAGTCATGCCCAAATTCTTGCGTCTTTTTTGAATAAGCTGCCCTAATTCTTTGTAAGTCATGGAACTGTTTTTTGCATCAAATAATTTTAACCGCAAACTAACTGATTTTTTTTAGATTATAATTTATATCTAAATCGTATTCTTTTGACATTCTGATATCTGTTGTTAGACGATAGCCCTGCTTTAGTTGTTCACTAACAAACCAGCCATTATATTTTTTTATATTTTCCAAAAATAACTTCTTTAAGAACTTAAATGCTGGTGTTGAAAAACTCCCCATGTGAGTAAAGGTTATACTTCCTGCAATTATTACTTTTTCTTTGTATTCACCCCCCAATACAAAATATAAATTATTAGGGTTTTTGTCTCCGTCAATTGCATACTTAATTGTACCATTTCGTTGTTTAACTTTACGTATGATAACTTTCCTTCTTTTTGGTATAATTAAAAATTTATCATTTAAAACCCAGTCCCCAAATGGGATATTTCTTAAAAAAGTATCGTTTCTTGAAACATCAAAAAACTCTAATTTGGGGCTATCGAATAAACCTGTTTTAACCAATTTAAAGTCATTTTTTTTGTAAAATCCAGACAATAAATAAGTTAGGTCTTCATATTGTAAGTAATAGAAAATTTGTTTCTGGTACATATCTTGTTATGTGTAAGCAAGAGAGAAATTTAGGCTTAAAATGAAAACAAAGTTATTTAGCATTGTTTTACTGCTAATGTTCTTCGTTGTAGGCACGACTTTCGCCCAAAACGTAAACATTACAGGTACTGTCACTGATGAAGGTGGTGAACCTTTAATTGGGGTAACCATCCTCGTTAAAGGAACGACTTCTGGTGCGCTTACGGATTTAGATGGAAATTACAGCATC
>JBGCDY010000310.1:0-6029 GCA_045105835.1 Chitinophagales bacterium | reverse complement strand
GGAATAGGATGGAGGACAGCGGTTACTTCGGTGATGATTCCCAAAGTTCCTTCCGAACCCACAAACAATTGGGTCAAATCATAACCTGCGGAAGATTTTCGCACTCTTCGCCGAGTCGTCACGATTTTGCCATCCGCAGTCACTACCTTCAATGCCCGCACATTTTCCTTCACCGTTCCATACATCACTGCATTTGCGCCACTTGCACCCGTCGCCATCATTCCACCTATCGAAGCATCAATTCCTGGCCCAGCCGCAAAAAACAAACCTTTGTCTTTCAGGAAATTGTTCAACTGAAATTTGGTCACACCCGCTTGCACCATACAATCTTGGTCGGTTTCATTGAAGCTCAAAATGCGGTTCATTCGAGACAAATTGAGCGTGATTCCCCCATTGACCGCCAAAATATGCCCTTCCAAAGAAGTGCCTGTTCCATAAGGGATAATCGGGATTTTGTGGGTATTGCAGATGTTCACAATTTTGGCTACTTCCTCATTGTTGATGGGATAACATACTGCGTCAGGAGCATGGGCTTTATGCCAAGATAGGTCATTGCTGTGAAGCTCCAAAACATCTGATTTGGTGGTGATTCGGTCTTGGAGGAGGTTTTGAAGGACTTGGAGGATAGATTTGGGAATCATGTTTTTTATTTAGGCTTGTAAAGACTTCGGTAGTTTGGGTTTTAACTGTTGTCAAGGTCTGCGACCGTTGACAAAGTTTTTTCATTTTTTCAAGAATCGGACTTTGGACGAAAGAAGTAGGAAGCGAGAGAGAAGGCTTAGTAAGTTCACAGCCAATGATTTATTTCCTATTGTTTGATTGCTTATAAATTTTTTATTATCAGCTGATTAATGTATGTTTCTCACTTCTGTCTTCCCTCATCCAAAGTCTAATCAAGAAACAATCCACTCACTCCAAGACCCCACATACAATCGTGCATCACCCAAACCTGCGTGTTTCATTGCCAACAAATTGTGGCAAGCCGTTACGCCAGAACCACAATAAAAAACCATTTTCTCGGCAGGAGTTTCCCCTTTCAATGTTTCAAATCTTTGCTGCAAATGCTTTTTAGGTAAAAGAAGTCCATCCGCTCCCAGATTTTCTGCAAAAGGAGCACTCACCGCAGTAGGAATATGTCCTGCCCTAAAATCAATCGGTTCAACCTCACCCCGATACCGTTCAGCAGCCCTTGAATCCACCAACAAAAAACCATCTTTTTTGCCTTCAACGGATTCCTTCACAAAGTCGATATCCACCAAACGATTGGCATTCAGTTTGGCTACGAATTTTTGAGGAATAGGATTTGAAGTCTGGTCAGTAGTAGGCAAATTTTGCGCCACCCAATGTTGCCACGCACCATCCAAAACTGCCACTTTTTCGTGACCCAAATATTGCAGCATCCACCAAAGTCGAGCTGCAATCGCTCCGCCTCTGTCATCATAGACCACGACTTGTGTATCCTCACCAATACCCCATGTAGAGAACAATTCCACCATTTTCTCCACACTTGGCAGTGGATGTCGCCCTGTTTTTTTGGGGATGATGGGAGAGGAAAGGTCTTTGTCAAGGTGGGCATAGACAGCATTTGGAAGGTGGCTTTTGTGGTAAGCCTTTCTACCCCCTTCTTTGTCCCCCAAAGAGAAACGACAATCGACAATCACCCAATTTTCTTCTTGAAGGTTTTGGTGAAGAGATTTTGCAGGAATCAAACTTGAAAAGGTCATGAATCAAAATTAAAATGATAATAAAAAAAAGCAATTACAATCAAAACTATGTGTCTCCGAGCCTCTGTGTTCAATGGAAATTGCACGTACTACTTTTCTTCAAAACCATCCTTCATTTGCTTCAAAATGGAATGCGTGGCATTTCTAACCGCCAAATTGTAGAGTTCAAGCGTCCGTGCTTCGGTAGTTTTTCGGCTGGGATTTTCATAGCGAATTTCAGCATGAGATGTAAAAGGAAGTTTTTCATTGACGATATTCACCTCCAATTCTCCCTTGAAAACCACATATTCTGTGGCAGATTTCCAATCAGCATCCACCTTACATTCTCCCTTCAAAACTCGAAATTCTATATTCGCTGGAATGCCTCCCGATTTAGAAGCCCTTTGAATAATGTTTTCAATGTCCTTTTCATTGATGGGCTTCAATGGAGGATTCCCCACCCAAGTTTGTTTTTTTGTGACAATCTTTGACAAATCCCAGTTCATAGCCTTCAAGGGGGTACTTCTTTTGTCAATGACTTTGACAGAAAGTACTTCAAGCGGAAGCTCAAGTGGATTGGTAGAATAATCTTCTGGCAAAGCAGTTTTTTGAGTGGAACAACTGATAGTAGATACAAAAAGGGTGAGGATAAGTAAGAAATTGAGTTTGTTCATGAGCTAAAAAGAAGGTTTTAGGAAATAAAAAACAGCCCAAAACTCCTTCAAAAGAGCTTTGGGCTGCCAATATAAAAATTATTTCAATCAAAAGATTACAAGTGCAATCCATCAATTGTTTGTCGTCAAAATCAGGCAAACCAAAACATATAAGTTAGCTATTCTTGAAACCGAATGTGCTTACTCACAAGTTTGCATTTGCATTTGAGTTTTCTTAGTCTCCAGACATGCTCATCAACATACTCAAAATGTACCAAAACATCAACATAAAGGAAGCAAAAAGCCCCAAAGAAGCTGCTACATATTGGTCGGTGCGGTAAGCACGGATGATATTAGAAGTTTGGTAAAGGATAGAACCAGCGGCTAATAAAACCATTGCGCCCGAGAAAAACAAGCCCAAATCGAAGCCAAATACCATACCCAAAACAATCAATCCCATCGCTACCAATCCACCTACCATCAAGAATGATCTGAGGAAAGAAAAGTCTTTGTTGGAGAAGAAAGCAATCGCTGTCAAGCCTGTAAACAAACAAGCTGTCAATAATCCTGCTTGCTGCACAATTGCAGTACTACCTGTTACTGACATAGCGATGTAAATCAAAGGCACAAAAAGGAATGCTTCCGCCACCACGTATAAAGCCAAAGCCATGTATTGTTTGTTGCGGTCAGTAGAAGTCAGTGCCCATTTGTCTGCAATACTGGTCGCAAACATAAAACCTCCCAAAAGTAGAAGCCATTGCATTCCACCTGCAAACCAAAGCCCTGCGCTCACAATAGCAGGTGTGTTTAGGAATATTGCTTCCACCCCGATGAAGCCCAAAATAGCGAGGGCGAGGTGTAAATACGTTTTTTTGATAAATTCAGCTCTTGCCAATGCAGACGAACGGTCGGCATATACAGAGGTGTCATTCATAAATTGGATATCTTCCATTTTCTGTTTTTTTGTTAAGTGTGAATTAAAAGGATGAATGGTTCGATTTGTAAACACGTAAGCCTGATAGTTAGTTCCTTATCGCCTACTTTTTATCTGGTAAATATAAACAATAATGTTGATTTTTAGGGAAAATGAGAAAAAAATGACCTTTTGATGCAACTTTTCGAGATAGAAATGTCCTTATTGAGATAAGGAAAACCATTACCGAACAATTACTGCCCAAGCATGAAGCAAAAATTAAGACTATTTTTATTCCTTAGCCTAAGTATCTGGTCGTTTTCTACAAGCTTCGCCTTTGAAGGGATGGAAAGCTATTTGCAGCAAAACGAAGCCCTTAACCAAGAAGATTTCCTCAAAACCTTTCCCTTTGAAGCCTATTTTGAACTCACTCCAATCAATGATTACCAAACCTTAGAGCAAGACCGTCAATTGCTAAACGAAAACGAAAGGGCAGGGGATAAGTTTATTGAAGTGTTGGGCAAAAAATATTTGGAGACCAAGCCCATAGACCTCACCAACTTCAAACAGACTAAGAATAAGATTGAAGTAGGGTGGCTTTATTTATATGCCTTGCCACAACTCATCCCAAAACACCACATGAGTTTTGACATACTTGGAGACCACTTGTTGAGCCAAATTGCAGAACAAGTAGAAAAACAAATCAAAGACGGAAAATTAGAGACAGACAATTGGCAGACCCGATTCTACGTTCAAAGGTTACAAGATTGCAGCTACTTTATAGACATTCCAAAGAGTAATGTATCCAAACTCTTATTCCATGTTCAAAACCACAATTGGGCATATATATGGAGCAGGGTGCGAAGTCGTTATTTAACGGAATTTATACTTATTCTTTTGCTACCACTTGCCCTGTTTGCCCTTTATTTCCGAAAGAGAAAAATGCGTATGGAAATTGAAAGGCAATAAAAGAGACCTGAAATTACGTATTTACTAAGCCTTGAGGTGACATCTTTTCAAGTCAATAAATGGTGATTATAACAGAAGTTCTCAGAAAAGGTGTAATCTCAAGGCGATTGCATCAAGATTACACCTTTTTCTAAATAATTGGTTTGCAGCCTGTTTATTTCAAGGTCGAAAAAGATGTCACCTTGATGCTGAATAATGTTAAATTTCATTAATAAACGAGCTGAAATTTTAACCAATTCTAAAAAAAAGAGTCTACAAGTTTGGCTTGGTGTCTCGAATTCGAGGTGTCAACAACTATTTTTTACCATTAACCTAAAATGCTATGAAGGAAAAAAATACGCTTTACTACCCTTTTTTATCGCTGCTATTTTTAACGATTGTATGTACCTCAACTGGTTTTTTTTCTGCAAATAAGCCTTCAAATGAAATGGCAGATACGTCAACAACAGCTAAAAAAGCGGTGAAAATTGACAAGGCTGCAATAGGTGATTTTCGACTGACTGCAAATCCAGAAACCACTGCCCTAAAACTATCAGAAGAATACCATTCCAGTATTCACAACGACAACATCAAGGTCTATACCCTCAAAACAGAATGGGATACCTACGGGCAAACCATTTGGATGAAACGCAAGGCAGGAAAGGTGAAAGCCAAATATTTTGCCTACAAAGACATGCACAACGACCGAAGCGTATATAGCAAATTCCGAGCTTGGCAGAGCGACAAAGACATCGTTTTGGTATGCAGTGGAGCTTATACTGCCGAAAGAGAAGGCAATTCAGAGATGATTCCCACGGGTTTGACTGTCGATAATGGCAAGGTAGTCAATCGAAATTACCGAGACGATATGGATGGTTTGGTGATGGTATATGCCACAGGAGGGATTGTGGTTTCCGATATTGAAGAAGGCAATCTTTGGCTGCAAAGCCTTGAAAGACGAATAGATGCAAAAAAATCTTCCGATAGAACAGCTCTTATTTCATGGGCAAGAGAGGAGGAAGCGACCATTTTTCAGACCCACTTATTGGCATACCGCAACGAACTTCGGATTGACGATAGAGGGCGCACCGAAAAAGCCGAAAGACGTATGTTGGCTTTGGCGATTGATGAAGATGGAGAGGTCGTACACATTGTGATTAACATCCAAGAAGAAGTCTATCTCTACGACATCACCCGAGACATCATGAGCTACTTCAAAGAAAAAGACATGAATGTAGTCGCCATGTTGAACCTCGACACAGGCTGGTACAATATCTTGGAGGTCTATGGAAAAGGCGGTAATAAATACGACAGAATGCAAGGCGACAAACCCCTAACCAAAGCAACAAATATGGTGGCGTATTATTATGAAGACTAATTCATTCGGCAATATTTCGGCTTTGGTATTGATTGGAGGTTTCATTGGCGCATTGTTGGCACTTGATGCATGGACAAACAATGGTAATTTTTCTTTTTTCGATTTTTCAATTGGGAACATGACTATTGAAGGAAATACAAAAGGTTCATCTTCAAAAGAATCCAATACGCCAATGCCAGATGACCCCAATACATCGACATTGGACAAGAGCTCTATTTTCGCCCAAAGCAGCACCCAAGTTTTTCGAGAGACAGCATTCGACACATACATTGCCGACTTAGAAAAAGACCATGTTGCCTTTTTTTTGAAGGATGAAAAGGGCGAAAATATTTCATCCATCCACAATTTAGACCTTCAATTGCAGCAAGACGAAAAATCCCTCTTGTTTGCCACCAATGGTGGAATGTTCACCCCTACTCACGAACCCGTTGGTT
>JBGCDY010000309.1:0-4922 GCA_045105835.1 Chitinophagales bacterium | reverse complement strand
TTTCTAATGGAGTGGTGGAAGGCAAAAATAATTTATTGAGGACTATAAAGAGAGTTACTTTTAATATGACAAATTTTGAGCATTTCAAAACCAGAGTCAAAGTCTGGAGTTCATAGAATCACAAAAATTGTCAAAGAACCTAAAAAAACGGTAAACACAATTGATTTTGTGCTTACCGTTTTTTTGTAAATGTTTGATAGCGAAAAAATAAGAGACTCCGTAGCCTTACCTATTCTTCAAAAAATCCCACACTTGCGCCTACCCACTCTTTGTCTTTGTTGAAGCGAACGCCAATCATTTCACCTTTGCTCAAACGCGTTAAATTGTTGACCAATTTTGGACGCGCCCATTCTTTCTTCCAAAGCATGAGCATTCGGATTTCACATTTTACGCCTCCATCAGGTGCTTCTAACACAGGCTCATATACCACCTTTTCTTGCAAAATATAGTCATGCAAGCGATCAGCAGGAAGTGCTTCTAAATCCGATTTTTGGACATGAAATACCACTCCCGCACCTGCAAAAGAATACAAAGGCTTCAATACATAATTTTCCAAATCTTCGGGATATTGCTCCAACTCATCCACAAAAAACGTTTTGGGAACATATTGACTGTCCAAAAACGGCATCGTGTATTTGCTGATTCGATAGAACCAATTGGGGTGGCCAATCCATTCGATATCCAAATCGTCTTTGAACGAAAAATCAAGTTTTAGGTCTTCTCTCTGATCGAGTTCATCAAAAATGACCCTGTAGAAAGCCTTGTCAATTGCTGTTTTTTCGCCATTGTCAGCCATGTAATACAACTTTCGACCTTCTTTGATGACCTCCGAAACACAAATTGATTTGATGCCCAATTGACGCTCTGCTTCCCAAAAATCTATCTGGGTCAATTGTTTTTTAGGTTCAATTTCGAGCAAGACCACATTTTTAGGGTCAGCATCTCCCACAATCACTTCTTTCATCAATTGACGGTATTCTTCAAAAGTCATTCCGTCCAAAAGAGACTGAAAACCCTCTGGAATATCGAAGTTTTTGCGGTAGGTGTTTGCCAACAAATCTTGGAAAAAATACAAGGAAGGAAAACCTTGGACTTCGATGAGTTTTGGAGTAAACTCACCCTTTTCGTCTTTACAAATCCCGAAATCCATCTGCAAGAAAAGCGTATGCTCATCCTCATTTGGGACATCTACACTTTCGGCCAAAGCCCCTTGTGTTTTTTCTTTGAAGTCGGGCTGGCAAATGCTATCTGTGATTTGGTTACAAGCCTCTACAATTCTTTCCTTCAACAACCTGGGTATAAAAATAGGTGTTTCTGCAATTCTAAAAGACGGAACATGGTTGTGCTCTTGTTCGATATCCTTCAAAAAAGCCTGGTATTTTTCAGCCGTAAAATTTTGGTTGTACGTCTGACGAATATGTTTAATCATACTGGAGTTTGGTGATTGATGGTTCTTTGACGTATGGGTTGGGGTATCGAAGAACCTAATAAACTAATTGGTGATTGATGTTTGGGAAGATTTTTGGTTAATAGAAACCTTTCTAAGCCGATCTTTCTATTGATGGCTAAGTATCATGTAACAGAAATCCCTTAACATTATCAGTTAATTCCCCCTTTGAAGGGGGCAAGGGGGATGTTCTGTCAGTTTTGAAGCAATGTTCTAAGTACAGGACAAAAATAAATTTCGGGAATAAAACCTTATAGGTTTAATTTTTTTTTTTTTTTTTAATTTAGATTATATAGAGAAAATACATGAAGTAAAACTTATAAGGTTTAAGCTCTGATTGAACTAAATGTTTTGCCTTGTACTGCAATGTTAAAAAACTTTCATTACAGTGTACCAATGGAAACTAAAATACTAGCTTTTGCTTAACAGTTTCCTGCCTGTCGTTTGAAACGGCTTTTCACGGCATTGTCTAAGAAAGTGGGCAATATGGTTTGATGTGTCAAAGGAATTTTGTCTAAAACACTCAAATCCTGAATCATCTTGAAGAATTTTTCCTCTCCATGTTCTTTGATGACATGTTTTTTTCGTGCTTCATCTTCAAAGTGCAAAATCATTCCATCAGGATCTGCTTCAGGGTGAAATTGTACACCAATCATTTCTTCCGAAAAACGCACTCCCATAATCGCTCGCTCCAAAGGTACATGTGGGCGTTTCTTCTCTCGCAGCAATATTTTAGCACCGATTTTGTTCACTTGTGCTTCGTTGAGTTGTACCAACTGATAAGACCTGAAATCTGCTACACAGAAAGGGTTGGGTAGGGATTGAAAAAAGGTTTCTTCCTTCCCATCCTCCGTTTTGTAAACAGGAAAAGTACCGAAAGACATAGATTTTCGTTCGGTGATTTCTCCTATATTGAAGTGATGACAAGCCATCTGAAATGAATGGCAAATAAAAAACACATGCTTTTTGTCTTCTTTTTTTGCTTTCAAATTGTGCTGCCACAAGTCTTCAATGAGTTGGTAATAAGGTGTTTCCCATTTTGGGTCACCCACCAATGGATTTCCTGGTCCACCCGAAAAGATGTAGACTTCAAAATCCTCGCTATTGGGAACTTCGCATTTGCCACGAACATCAAATACTTGTGAATCAAAAGAATGAGAATGGTCACGAATGATTTCGCTAATACACCGCATCCCTTGATTCGGCTCTCCATCATACATATCAACAACTGCCAGTTTCATTTATTTCTAATTTTGTACATAAAACAAAATGTGTTGGACTCATTTGAATCCAACACATCTAAAATTAACAATAAAGATTTATAAAACTACAAACCTTGACCATTATTTTAAGCCATCAAAGCCTTTGCTTGTTCAGCCCATTGATCTCGTTTTGCACGACCCTTGAAGGTAGTCAGCAAACTATCTACCAAATCATACTCTCGGTCAGACATTTTACTTACTTGACCAAATGTATAGATTCCAAGCGAATTGAGTACGCTTTCTAATTTAGGCCCTACACCTTTGATTTTCTTGAGGTCATCTTTGTCCGCTTCAGTAGCCGCTCCCAAAGATTCCAAAAGGTCAGCTTGTGCTTCTTCTTTTGTCGCAGGAGTTTCTTCGACAACTTCTTCTGTTGCAGGAACTTCTTCTTTGACTTCTTCAATTGCAGGGGCTTCCTCTTCTTCAGTTTCTGCTCCTACAAAATTACCATAAGGGTCAAACTTCAATTCTACATCGTTGTCCAATTCTACCTCATATCCATCTGCTTCAATCTCTACTTCGGTTACTTTCGCCTCTGGATAATTGCTGAGAACGTAGTCCAAAGCATTTGAAGGAAGGTGAGAAGTGATGAAATCCTGTGTTGGGTCACCTGCATTTTCCTGCTCGATATGGCTGTAAATTTGGCTAACTGCTTCCGTCGCTTGATTTACACCTGTTACATTCATTGCCGCAAAATCTTTGATATTGTTTTGCATGAAAGTACCCCAAGTCAAGTTGTTTGCGCCTTCTTTGTGCTTCAATGCACGTTCGATTGCCATGTTTGCAGCATTCTCTACAATCCACTCAAAGTTGGCTTCACCAACAGAAGTCAATTCTGCATCAGGAGCAGGATTGCAAAAGTCAATCGCATAAGGAATGCCATCACGGATAGCAAACTCTACGGTATTGAAGTCATATCCCAAAGCGTGGTTCAATGCAATCACATAATCTTCTACCAACTGCAATAAAGCTGGATCAAAATCGTGTGGCTCTTGTACATAGCGAAGGTGATGAGGATTGCGGGGTTCGTAGTGCATGATGTGTACACGGTCACCATTCAAGTAGTAACATCTAAAATAAGCAGTGAAGTCAATCGCTTCTTGAAGCATCATGACCAACTGGTCTGTTTCGCCATAAGACTTGAAAAACTCGTGTTGGTCTTCCAATTTATAGACGTTTTTCCAGCCACCACCAGAATATGGTTTCATGAAAGCTGGGAAACCAACGTATTCAAAAATGTTTTTCCAATCCAAAAATTCAAGGTTGCGAAAAGACTGTTCAGTAGTGTCGTCAGGACGCTCTTTGGAAGGCAATAAGACTGTATTTGGAACAGGTACACCTACTTTGGTCGACAAAGCATTGTTGAAAAACTTCTCGTCTGCACTCCACCAGAATGGGTTATTGATAACCGCAGTACCACACAAGGCTGCATTTTTCAAATAAGCACGGTAGAAAGGGACATCTTGAGAAATACGGTCAACAATTACGGCATATTCCGTTGGTTCACCTTGTACTACTTTGTCTATTGTGACTGCTTCAGCCACAATTCCCTCTACTGCTTTTTGGTTGATTCTGTCAATAAAAGCCTGAGGAAAGGTGTTTTCTTGTCCAAATAGAATACCTATTTTTTTCATCTTTTTAAGGATATTTATAGAGTTATGATAAATATTTTGAATTCTTTAATTCAACTGGTAGGGTGGTCTTTGATGGAGATGGATGGGTTAAGTATTGAAGACTTGTATTATAGACTGCAAAGGCATTGAACTTGTCACTACTCTGAAAAAAAACATTGTTTGTTTTTCCAATTGCTTCAAATTGATATGCCTCGCATCAGTAATGATTCACTAGTACAGCAAAAGTTAAATACATGGCAACTTGTTTTTCTTACAAAAGATTGATGAACAATGTTTTGAGCAACCAATCACCAGTTACTAATCTACTAATCACTGTACTAGCCTTAATATAAATCTCTGACTAAAGCATTGAAAGATAATGTGGAAACATTTCACGCCATAGTGGCCAGTCGTGTTTTTTCCAACCTCTCATATCCAACCAGTGAGAAATGTGTTTTTGATTCAAAACGGCAGAAAATTCTTCATTGGCAACTTTGCAGATGTCCCATTCTCAAGTACCCAAGATGATTTCCATATCCCAAATATCTGAATGATTGGCATTGGGTACAAAATCCATAGAATTGTTGAAATACACATTGT
>JBGCDY010000308.1:0-5872 GCA_045105835.1 Chitinophagales bacterium | reverse complement strand
GCAATGGATGGGAAGTTTTGCCGTGGACTTCGGTGGGTTTTGAGTTGTCGACTTATGTGGGACAAGATATTAGCATCGAATTATTGACCACCGATTGTGGAAAGGGCGACCATGCGGGCTATGCGTATATTGATGCAGCTTGTTTGCCTTTGGACATTGCATTTGAAAGCGATATTTGTATTGGCGAAGGCAGTGCAACACTTTCTGTTGCGGAAGGGTTTGCAGAATATTTGTGGTCGAATGGCGATACGGAACGTACTGCTACGATTCAGAATGCAGCAGTTGGTGATGTGGTTTGGGTAGAATTGACTTCTTTCACAGGTTGTACCATTACGCTGTCAGACACTATTGAAGCTCCTCCCAACAGCCTCGAAGTTTTGTTGAATCCCATTGAAGTGACTCCTATTTGCGAAGGCGACACGGCTATTATTGAAATAAGTGGCTCTAATTTGGAAACGGTTTACTGGAAGGATTTGGATATTTATGCCAATCCTATTGAGTTGAATCCCAGTTCTACGACCACTTACGAAATCGTTCCGATTGACTTCAATGGCTGCCAACATCTTCCCGAAATGGTACACATCGTGGTGAATCCTCCTCCCAATATCGAAATTTCCGCTTCACAAGAAAATATCTGCAATGGCGAAAGTGTTCAGTTTTTTTTGGAGGTCAACAATGACAGCGGTTTTCGGTGGCTGGACAATGGTAACGGCTCTCCTAACCGCATAGAACAACCTACGGAAACGGGCTTTTTTTATGCCCAAGCCGATGGTATTGGAACTTGCCCAAATGCTGTAGATAGTATTTTGATTGTTGTGGATGAATCTCAACCCATGACTTATGCCAAAACATTGGACACCAAAATCTGTGCGGGAGAATCGGTTTCTTTGCGTATTGAAGAAGAGACAAATATTGCAGCGATTGAGTGGATTGGTTTGAATAGCAATTCATTTTCGGTGGAAGTTTCGCCTGTTGAGAGTCGGTATTTTTATGTTGATTTGACAGCTGATGGCTGTTCTTATGTGGAGCGAGACAGCATTTTTGTGGCGGTAATTCTACCTTTGGAAAAGGGCTTGTTGGGTGAAAACCGTTGTATTGACGCATCTGTTTTGCTCGACGTTGGCAGTGAAAATTCCGAAGCCACTTATTTGTGGCAAGATGGTTCAACCAATTCGACTTTTGAAGTAGCGGAATCGGGTACTTATTCGGTAGAAATTCGTACTGATTGTGAAATAGTTACGGAAAGTGTCGAATTGCAGATGGCAACCACCAGTAATTGCAGCTTTGAAATTCCTTCTGCTTTTTCACCCAATGAAGATGGTATTAATGATGTCTTACAAGTGGTCACAAATTGCAGTAATATTCCTGTCAGTCGTTTCACCTTCAAAGTTTTCAATCGCTGGGGAGAAGTAGTTTTCGAGACGAATGATGTGGCACAAGCTTGGAATGGCTCTAAGGGATTCAACGCTTTGCCAAATGGCCTGTATGTTTGGTGGTTGAATTTTGAAGGTGAATCGGATGGTGTTTGTAGTGAAAGTGTTTTTAAGAAAGGAAACGTGGTGTTGATTCGGTAATCTACAAGAATTTATTTTTCGTAGGAATACTTGGGAATTAAGGTAGTGAGACTTTGCCAACAATTTTCAATTTTGGCAACAGTTGAACGAATAATAACAAGAATCCGTGGTTCATAGGAATACTTGGAGTTCCTATAAACTTTACACAATTCCAATACACCCTTCCTCCACCTAAAGATGCCCCTCCAACCACTCTACCGCTTTATCGTAATAAAATTGATTCTCAAACTCCGTCCATTCATCCATATAATTTGGATGCACTTTGAAAACATTGAAAAAATGTAGGATAGGCTCCTTGCTTTGAAGGGCTTGTTGGAGGTGTGCTTCCAGTTTTTTGTCGTAGGCAGTTCTACTATCATCCTCACTTGCTGCAATGCGTGCTACAAAATCACGCATCACTTGAAGACTCAGTTCTTCATCCGCTATCGGAATAATCTCCACAAATTTCATGTCGTTTTGTACTTCCTCCAATTGGTCTCTGTACAAAACTCTCGAATAAGGTTCGTCTCTTGGAACTCGAATCACATCATGTGAAACCAGGTGAAAAAAAGCTTGAATATCAGGTGTTTTTAGTGCTTGTGCTACATTGTAGCGAAGATAATCTGTCTTTTTCATTGGTCGTATATTTTAATTCCCAAAAGGTTCTGCCATCAATGCCTTTGCCGTTTTGATAAAATTTTCTTTTTCGGAAGGACGTGGCGGTTTCGCTGCAAAGTTACCATTTTTATCCACTAAAAAATACAAAGGCACGCCTGCTACATTGTATTCCTGAGCAGTGAAAGACTTCAAACCTTGTGAAAGCACTTGCACGCCTACCAAGTCTTTCTTAGCAACCATATTGCGCCAAGCATCCTCTTTTTCGTCAATTGAAATGTATAAGAACACCATATCAGATTGGTCTAATTCTTTGTAAATTTCTTTGATGTATTTCACCTGCTGCAAGCAGGGATTGCACCAACTCGCCCAAAAAGAAATGTGAATGACCTTCCCTCTATAATCTGCCAAAGAAACAATTTCTCCATCAATCGTTTTGAGCATGAACTCAGGAGCGGGGCTACCTACTGCAAATTTTTTGGCATTGTAGAAGGTATTGTTCACCGCAGTAAAATAAGCAACATTGTCGTTTGCCAAGTCAAAATCATTGTATATCACTTCAATGTCGTTGATATCACCTTTCATACAGCCTTCCACAATTAATTGAGCGAGTGCAAATTCTTTAATGCCCTTGTTTTGTAGTAAACCCTTCGCAATCTCATAATGTGACACATAAGGAGTCACCCTTTCCCCTCTTTTGGCTTTTTCGTGGTAGAGGTATTCTACATAAAAGCGCAAGAAATTGGTGTAGGCTTGGCTGTTCACCAAAGCTCCATTTTCGATTTGGACTTCCTTCAAAAAACTGAAATAAACATTTGTCAATTCCCATTTTTTCAATTCTGCATATCGAAGACGGTCAAATGCCCAATTGTAAATGATGTCGCCCAAAGCATATTCATCAAAGTCGTTGGTAAAAGTATGGCTCGATTTGTAGTTTTTGTAGAAATCCATTTTCTTCATTCGGCGGTTGTTGATAAATTTATCAAACTCATGTGTCATCATGTGTCCCGCCTCCATATTGATATAGATTTGGTCTACTTCTTTGCCGAACTCATTGTAGTAAGCCGCCAAATAATTGTTGTTGTCTGCTCCTGCGCCCGTGAATTTAATCGTTGGCAACATGTTCTCAGCGTCAAAGGTGATTTTGAAGCGTTCACCAGGCACAACATATATCAACAAGTTTTCAAAAGCATGTTCAAATCGCAACAACATGGGTTTTTCAGGCTTAAATGCCAGTAAAAAATGCCCATTCAAATTATCGTCAATGGTAACGGGTGTGGAATAAATCGTCTTTTCCCCATTCAAATGGTTGTCTATCAAAGTAACAGTTACCTCTTCGCTTGCAGGAACCTTTATATCGCCTTCAATGACGGTATAGCCCTGTGCATGGAGATTGGTAAAAACAAAGAAGAACAACAATAAATACATCAAAAATTTAAAATTCATAACGGATAGGTGTTTTTATTAATTTTGACTTTCTTAAAAAATAAAGTTTAAAATTAAGGATGCAAAAATAAGGTGTGAGTATGAAGAATTGAGGAAAAGGGCTTTTTTTTAACAGTATTCACTACAAATAAATTGCCAAAAGCTGATTCATTTTTCTAATTTCGTCTCTGATTCTTTGGCTATTTGACAAAATCGATGAAATTCTTGTTGATAATTGCTGAAAAATCATTTTACTTTTTCATTTCAATGCACGGCAATAGAAGCTGAACGAGATTATAAGAATCTCAAAAGGACTCTGTTCTCGGTATGCAGAATTCTCAAACACCACTATGTTTACATTTAACAAAGTCAGTATCTCAAAATTGTTTGAAGAAGATTTATACGATTTGAAGGATGAGCTATTGAAACCACAGGAAGAAATAGTAGATAAGAAGAAAATTGTGGTTGTGGTGAACTATGAAAACCATGCTTTTCCAAAATCAGAATTGGATTTTTTGGAGAAAATATTGAAGGCTGCAAAGGTAAATATGAACGAAGTGGCGATGATTTACGCTAAATCTCAACCTCATTCTTTTAAAGTCTTGCAAGAACACATCCCCTGCAATAAACTGATTGTCTTTGGTATAAAAGCACCTGAATTAGAATTGAATATTCGTTTGGGTTTGTATCAATTGATTACTTTCCGAAACTGTCAATTATTATTTGCAGATGATTTGACGAGTATCTCAAAAGATGTAAAACGGAAAACTTATCTTTGGCGAAATTTGCAAAAAATGTTTGAACTATGAGACTAATATTTGCGACCAACAATGCCCACAAGGTTTCGGAGGTCAAGAAGGTAATCGGAGATAAATTTGAAGTCATCAGCCTAAAAGAGTTTGGCTTTACTGATGATATTCCCGAACCTCATGATACCCTGGAAGAAAATGCCTATGAAAAATCCAGTGTTATTCACCAAAAATTTGATGTGAACTGTTTTTCAGAAGACACGGGTTTGGAAGTAATGGCACTAAATGGAGAACCTGGAGTAAAATCAGCAAGGTATGCTGGCGAAAAATGCCTTGCAAGTGACAATATTAAATTATTGTTAAGAAAATTAGAAGGCATTGAAAACCGCCAAGCCCAGTTTCGTACAGTCGTTTCTTTGATCTTGGAAGGTAAGGAATACCAGTTTGAAGGAATCGCAAAAGGAAAGATAACCCATTCTCAAACAGGCGAAAAAGGGTTTGGATATGACCCTATATTTGTGCCAGAGAACTTTGATAGAACCTTTGCAGAAATGAATGCGGCTGAAAAAAATGAAATAAGTCATAGGGGTAAAGCCATTGAAAAATTAGTAAAATTCCTTAAAAATTACTAAATTGAGGTATTAATCAAGGGGGCATACAACGTTTTTCTCAAATTTTCGCTCTATAATACCGTATGATGTTTAAAAACAACATCCCAGATAAGAAGCTTATTCAAGGTTGCATTGCACGCAAACGAAAATACCAGGAGTTACTTTACGCAAAATTTGCTCCTAAAATGTTTTCTATTTGCTTGCGATACGCTAGTGATTACCACAGTGCTGAAGATATTCTTCAAGAAGGATTTGTGAAAATTTTTAAAAATGTTCACAAGTTTCGCTTCGAAGGTTCTTTTGAAGGATGGGTTCGTCGCATCTTCGTAAACACTGCTATTGAACACTTTCGCAAATCAGTTCCTATGTATCCTATCATGGATGTCAATAATTCTCATTTCGATGTTATTGACGATCACACGATAGAAAACCTAGCCGCCAAAGATTTGATGAAAATGGTACAAAATTTGTCTCCAGGTTATAGAACTGTTTTCAATTTGTACGTCATTGAAGGTTATTCACACAAAGAAATTGGAGGAATGTTGTCCATTAGCGAAGGAACTTCAAAATCTCAATTAGCCCGAGCAAGGTACTTATTACAGAAAAAAATACAACTACTGTACAACAGCAATACTGTTAAAGAAGCTTATGTCTAAATATCACATAGACGATATTTTCCGAGAAGAACTAAGAGATTACGAGGTATTTCCTTCTTCAAGCGTGTGGGAAAACATTGAATTACCACCGCCCATACCTTTTTATCGGAAGCCTGCATTTATCACCTCAATGGTGGTAGGTGTCGCTCTATTAGTTGGTGCAATTCTATTTAACAATTCCCAAAATACATCCTCGAATATTGCCAATTTCGGCAAAAAAATAATACCGCAAGGCAACAACATGAGTTATATGCCTCATGCTG
>JBGCDY010000307.1:0-3087 GCA_045105835.1 Chitinophagales bacterium | reverse complement strand
AAAAAACAAGGTCTCTCCAGTAGAAACTCCTCCTGAGGAAGTAACAACAAATGCTAAATCATCATCCCCATCCGTATTGACAGCAATAATAGCTACATCTGCGTTGATAAATTGAGTAAATAAAATGGTAAGGAAAAAAATAGTGGTTAAGTTTCTCATCTAAAAGCAATTTAATAGTATCAAGAATAAAAGTTGAATGGGTGAGAATGGAGTAGCAAAGTAAATCTAAAATAGATAAAAATCAAGATTACAGTCTATTAATTTAGTATTTATGGTCATTTTTTTTTAAAATAAAAGAAAAAAATATGTTCGATCGAATGACAATTCATGGCATTGCTATGAATAACAGGAAGTTAATCTCTGTTAAAAACCTACCATACTGAAGCTTTTCTCTTATTTTTAAATCTAACTTTTAGTTTTACTTCAATGCTTTGATTATGCTTCAAAACTACTTCAAAACCGCTTTCCGCAATCTCATTCGCAATAAGATATTTTCGCTCATCAATATTTTGGGTTTGGCGATTGGTATGACCTGTTGTTTTTTGATTGTGCTGTTTGTTAAAGATGAACTAAGTTACGACCAATTTCAGGAGAAGTTTGAGCGCATTTATCGGGTCAAGTACCTGCCCAAGTTTTCGGGTTCGGGTATGGAATTGGCGCGCACACCTCCCCCACTTTCTCCACTCTTGACTGACTATTTTCCCGAAATCGAACAATCGGCTCGTTTTTATTTGCGTAGCGCAAGTATTGAAGTACCTGCAATAAATGGGGAAGAAAACAAACAGTACGAAGAAGATAGGGTCTTTTTTGCAGATTCTACTTTGACCGACGTTTTCACCTTTCAGTTCACCAAAGGCAATCCGCAAACGGCTTTGGACGCGCCTTTTTCGGTAGTTATTGCAGAATCCATTGCAGAGAAATATTTTGGAGACGAAAACCCAATGGGCAAAACCATTTTGATGAGTGGGCAGTATGCCTTCAATGTCACAGGAGTTTTTGAAGACTATCCCGACAATTCACACGTCCACTTTGAAATCGTTGCTCCCTTCCAAAACATGTTCAGCATCGAACCTGAGGCGATTCGTGAAAACATGAAAACCAATCTCGCCCAAAACTGGGTCATTTCACACCTCTACACCTACGTTTTGTTGAAGCCCAATCAATCACCCGAAAGTGTGGATACGAAAATGCCACAATTGATAGATACATACGCAAGTGAGGCAGTGAAGGGCAAAGAGGATTTTGTATTGCAGCCTTTGAAGGACATACATTTGCGGTCGGGTATTGGCTTGGAGGTAGAAGCAGTCGGAAATATGCGACACATTTATTTGTTCGGTATCATTGCTTTGCTGACTTTGTTGATTGCTTGCATCAACTTTGTGAACCTTTCTACGGCGGCTTCTTTGAAGCGAGCTACCGAAGTGGGCATCCGCAAAGTAGTGGGCGCAAATAAGGCGAATTTGGTGGGACAATTTTTGAGTGAATCACTCTTGTTGAGTTTTTTCGCCTTTGTGGTATCACTCTTGTTGTTTGAGTTCAGTTTGCCGATTCTCAATGCCTTGACCGACAAAACACTCGAATTCAACCTATTGCAGGATTGGGGTCTGTCTTTGGTTTTTGTAAGCATATTCTTGGCATCGGGTCTTTTGGCGGGGGCTTACCCAGCATTTTTTGTCACCCGATTTCAGGCTGCCAGCATATTGAAGGGAACGGGTTATCGAAGTATTCCCAAAGGTGCTGTTTTGCGAAAAGCATTGATTACCACCCAATTTTTTGTGAGTATTGCCCTCATTGCGGCTACCTTGGTGGTCTATCAGCAGTGGCAGTATATGCGAAACCAACCGATGGGTTTCGCTCAAAATCAAATGCTTACGGTGCGTTTGTTCAGCGAAAACATGAACAGCATTTTTGGTGGAGTAACGGGAGAATTGCGGGGCAAAATGAATGCTTTTGAAGAGAGCCTACAAGAAAATCCCAACATCCTTGGTAGCACACTTTCTGCGGCATTGCCAGGCATGGGTTCGCTCCGTCGAAATGTATCAACCGACAGCATCAAAGTAGAAGACAACCTGTATATGGGTGTCATAGCAGTGGATTACGATTTTCCGAATGTCTATGATTTGGAATTTATCGAAGGCAGAACTTTCGACAAATCTTTTGGTACCGACCACCTCAATGCCTTTGTCATCAACGAAAAAGCCATTCCTATTTTGGGCTGGGAAAGCCCTGCGACTGCCATTGGTCAGCCTATGGTGATGGAAGGAAAAACGGGAACGGTGGTCGGAGTCGTCAAAGATTTCCATTCCACCGATTTGACCAGCTCTATTGAGGGACTTATCCTGCATGTAGACGCAGGAACTTTCACAACTTTTTCGATTCGTATGCAAAATGCTGAGATCCCCCAAACAGTTGATTTCATCCGCCAAAAATGGGGTGGCTTCTTCCCCGAAAAGGTGATGGATTATGCGTTTTTGGACGACCAAATCGAGACGCTGTATGTGACCGAAAGCCGTTTGAGTAAAATTATTGGCTACTTTTCGTTCTTGGCGATTTTGATTTCTTGTTTTGGTCTCTATGGTTTGGTGATGTATGCTGCCCTGCAAAAAGCAAAAGAAATCGGCATCCGCAAGGTTTTGGGTGCTTCTGTTCCGAATATCCTAACTTTGTTGTCTAAGGATTTCCTTCAATTGATTGCTTTGGCGAGTGTGTTGGCAATTCCTTTGGTGTTTTATGGAATGAGTCAATGGCTCGAGGATTATGCGTATCGAATTGATTTGTCTTGGTGGCTGTTTGCGCTTCCTGTGGCGGCAGTTTTGCTGATTGCGATGACAACGCTTAGTTTTCAGACGGTTCAATCGGCTTTGGCAAATCCTGTGGAGGCTTTGCGGAATGAGTAAAACGATGGACAGGAGACGGTTTCATAGAATACTTAAAATGAGTGTGTCACAAATCGGTTGTCAAAATTTATCTCTTTCACAAGCTGCCCTGAAAGGGCATTAGCAATAGCGTAGGGCAAAGTTTACGACGCCCTACGAGATAAATGTATAAATATAAATTCAGCCCTGAAAGGGCGTAAGCATAAAACCG
>JBGCDY010000306.1:0-6548 GCA_045105835.1 Chitinophagales bacterium | reverse complement strand
GTAGGCAAAAATCCAAGCGTGTTTTTCAACTTCCCATTTTCATATACCACTTTTCCTTCAAATTCCTCTAAGCCTGCCATGCATTTGAAAAAGGTGGTTTTGCCCGCCCCATTTTCGCCTACGATGCCATTGATTTCGCCTGGTTTGAAGGACAAGTTGATGTGCTTCAAAACACGTTTGTTGCCATAAGATTTGCTCAGTGATTGGATGTGTATCATGTCAGGATGTATTGAAGGTTTTGTTTTGCTTTGAAATAAAAATAAGGAATGACCGCCAAGCTAATGGGAGGAAGAAAGATACTCAATGTGATGAGAATCATAGGAATCACATTGACCTCGGAAGGGTAGTAGGCATATTTCCCCAAGAGTACCGTAAAGATATAGACGATTCCCAAGGCTTCAAAAAGCAAGACAATACGTGCATTATCGGGATAAAAAAACAGGAGTGAAAGGAATATGGGAAGGCTGAGAACAAGGCTGTAAAGGACTGCAATACCCATTTTTTGCTTCAAAAATTTAGCAGGTGTTGCGGCATGAATCCAAATATAAAACAGCGGTTCGGGTTTGGAATAAAAACCCAAACAACTCAGAAAAATAAACAACAAACAGAATGCGCCAATATTGAAGTTACCAACCACCAAAGAAATGATGGTCAAGAGATAAGCCGCTGCAAAGAGCCAATAATATTGACGGAAACCCATCGTAAATTCAAAGGGATATTTGTAAAAAGGCGTAGGCATGACGACCTGAAAACGATTGACCTTATTGAAGCAAGAAATGCCTGCTGCAATCGGATGAATCGAAAGCGCAAGAAGGTATTCTTGTTTGAAAATTAGAAAAAGGAAGAAAGGGGTGACTGCAATGAGGTTCTCAATGAGTCGAATTTTGGGATAATCTTTTTCCGAGAAGCAGTTTTTCAGAAATTCATTTCTTTGGATTCCTCCAAAAGCATTGACCACACTCCATGCCAAAAATGGATAAACATATTGAGGGTAAGGGACTCGCTCAAAAAAAGCATAGGACAAGGCAAAAAACAGGAGGACAATGAGTACCAAACCCAAATAGGAATTGAAACCCGCTGCTTGTAGGTGTCGACAGATTCTTTTGTATTGAAGGGAAAAGTAAAATTTCATAAGGAAAGCAAGGTAGCCAAAAGCTTTAAAATTCTGAACTACCTTGCTGTGGAATAACCTTTTTTAACGTCAAAAATTTGAAAAGAGACTTCGGTAGTTTATCTATTTGAAAAATTAAATAATTGTTTCGTTAATCACTATCCTTTTATGAAATCGAACTACCGAAGTCTTTCTCTTGAATTTACTTCAATACCATTTTCTTCGCAATACTGCCCTTTGGAGTTTGGACTCTAACCAAATAAATGCCAGCCGCAGCATCCTCCATATTGACCTTCAATACGGATTCATTGGCAGATAGATTGGAAATGGTTTTAACCAATTCTCCGACTACGTTATAGACTTCGATTTGGGTTTGAAGTGGTGAAATGTCTTTGAAGTCAATGAAGAAATTATTTTGACTGGGATTTGGATAGAGTTGAATGGCTGATGTGGGTAATTTTTCTATATAGGGTGCAGGACATAAGTGATTGCAGTCACCTTCTACAATGACTATTCTTTCTTTTGTTCCGATATTTTGACTATGATCTTGAGCGGTATAGATTATTTTATACGTATTTGCTGTTGCGGTGCAAATCACTTGTATTTCTGTAAATGTACCATCATCTAAATGATAAACTTGTATGTTATACCAAGGCATTTCATCTATTGAATCGAATAGGCTCACACCTTCTTCAATATACTCCCCATAACAGGGAATTGTAACAATAGAATCTCCATTTAGCGTCAAAGTTGGTGGAGTAGTATCTCTGACTTCTACTTCTCGTATTACAGCTGTTGCATTTCCTGAATTGTCGTAAGATTCATAAACAATTCGATAAGTTCCTATATCGTCTATGTTGACTTCACCCTCTTCAATAGAAACAACAACTTTATCCGTCACTAATCCATCTACATTGTCATAAGCTATAAAACCTGGATCTACCCAAGTGCCTCCAATTTCTGCCTCAACAAAGGTAATTATGTCATCACCAGTAGGATTCGGAAAACTTTCATCATACAATAAAAGGACAGGAGCTTCAAGGTCTGCACCAATTATATTCACAAACCTTGACAATTCAGATTGATTGCCAGCATTATCAGTAGCAATGTATTTGATTTCGTAAGGTTCAGTAGGAGGAGTTGGAGTCGAGGTGTCCTCTACTGTTCCTTCGATGAGCAATGTTGGTGGTGAACCCGTCAATTGGCTTTCATCAAAAACTTCCGCCCCAAACTCAATATAGTCAGTTCCCACCACGACATCTACTTCATCGAAAAAATAAAATAAAGATAAAATCGACTCTTCTGGATTGAAGTTTACCATCGCATCTTCCAAGTTTTCGCCTTGTAGTAAGACAAAAGGATTTGGGAAAATAAGTGGTGAAATCGTATCTTGAGCGTTAACTTCAATACTCCACAGAATTAGAATGAATAAGGATAAATGTTTGAACATAGCTATATTTTAAGTTGGTTTTGAAGGTTGAGTAACAATAAGTGAGAGTGAAATTGATTTTGTTACGAAAGATAATAAAAAATGAGCAAAGCAATGAATGCCTTACTCATTTTGATTTTTTTGTGATAAATAAAGTGTGAGCCTAAACTACTTCAATACCATTTTCTTCGCAATACTGCCCTTTGGAGTTTGGACTCTAACCAAATAAACGCCAGCCGCAGCATCCTCCATATTGACCTTCAATACAGATTCACTGGCAGACAGATTGGAAATGGTCTGCACCAATTCTCCAACGACATTATAGACTTCAATTTGGGTTTGAAGGGGTGAAATGTCTTTGAAGTCAATGAAGAAATGGCTACTACTTGGATTCGGATACATTACAATATTGGCTTGAAGAATATCCTCTTCAATTCCTACTACCTCACAACTGCTATTTCCTTCACCCGTAGCCCCCTCACAGTCTCCAACCACCAATACCAGACGGTCTGCACTTTCTTCGTTGCCACTTAGGTCGGTCACTGTGTAAGTAACGATATAGTTGCCCGCCTGTTCTGTACAAACTTCATAGAGTTCATCTCCATTTTCATTGAATACTTGAATAACAATTTGATTATTCAAAACACCATCTATCTCATCAAAAGCATTTGCACCAAATTCAAAATAAACATCATTACATTGAACAATTAAGGGAATGATTCCAATCATCGAAATCACAGGGGGAGTCGTATCTCTTACCTGAACAATTCTGGTGATTTGAGTACTGTTTCCCGCATTGTCGTTTACTTTGTAAGTGACCGTATAATCACCAATACTCTCTAAATCAACTGTTCCTATCACCTCTACCTTGGTGTTAATCAAGCCGTCCACATTGTCAAAAGCAAGAAAGCCAGGGTCTTCCCATAGTTCTCCAATCTGCACATCTGCTGTCAAAATTACACCATCTTCATCAGTCGGATTGAAGGGGTCATCTACTGTCAAGAGGATACTTGGAGGCTCTAAATCTGCTCCAATTACATTCACCCACCTACTCACTTCAGTAGTATTGCCGACTTGATCCTTTGCTGTATAGATAACCTCAAACGGAGTGCTTGTAATCTCACTGGTATTTACAAAGCCATCTCTCTCCTCCGTAGGAGGACAACCAAACAATTGACCATCATCATACACTCCAACCCCCAATTCTACATACTCCGTGTTCACCACAACATCAACCGTATCAAAAGCAGGAAATAGCGAGAGAATAGACTGGGCAGCATCAAAATTCACAATGGCATCTTCCAAGTCCTCTCCTTGCAGCAAAATATAGGGTTGACCAATAACAATGGGGGGAAAGGTGTCATCAAAAACTTGGGTCTGTCCATCGTTCGCCAAAAAGATGGTATCTTCAATCTCGTTGCCATCCGCATCTTTTACATACAATATCCACAATCCCATATCATCGGGTACATTGATGTCAAAAGTCGAACGAACTTCTACCTCCTGTGTCAAATCACCATCGGGAAAATCAAATACATGTGTGTCCAATGTTTCGATAGGAGGAATACAGCCCAATATGGCATTGGGAACAGTACCGTTGATAAAAGGGAAATAATTCGGGCAAGTGTTGTTGAGGTCGCTGGGTGTTTGGATGTCTTCAATAGGAACCTTGATGTAGTTGATTTCATTCATCACAAATTCATCCTGACCACTCGTTACCCCATTCGGTCCCGCATTGTCCACAGCCGTTCCTGTCAAAATATCTCTTTGATAAACCAAGTGAACATGGCTGCCCACATTTCGTTGAATTGAAGGATAAACATCTTCGGAAGTCGGGTCATCTGTTAGGTTGATAGGACCATCCCAAGTTTCTCCACCATCGGTTGATTTGATGAGGTAAATATCACGGTAAACCCGATTGTCAGGTCGCAAAGCTTCAAATGCGCCATCTCTCACCGATGAAAATGCCAAATACAAATTTCCATCCGCATCAATACCCGCACTCGGATGCCCGACCAATGAATTTCCATAACTTTGTGTCTCAAAAGCATTGAAATCCACACTTGCTTGGCAATCTCCATCATAATCCATCCGAACGGTTTTGCCCAAAATCTTACCACCATTCGTTCCCATACTTTCTGTCCAATACATCAAAGAAGTACTATTTGGAAAATAACTCAAACCTGTTGTACCTTCAATATTGAACAAACGATCGTGCCACACATGAACTTTGTCATTTTGGTCTATAATGAGTGCAATGTGTCCATCGCTGACCACTGCTGGCTCAAATTCACCTAAAGGAGGATTGGCTACGCTCATATTTGGGACTGAGGTGCTGTTGATAATGGTCGTTGTCCAAGTATCACCTTGGTCGAGGGATTTGTAAAGAAACGTTTGTGCGCCATACCTTCCCACTGCAAAAGCAACCACATCACCACGAGCATCTATAAAATAACTGTCCGCCGTCACCCCTTCTTGTGGGATGTAATCGCCCATACTGGGAAAAGTTCGGACTTCGCTCCAAGTATCTCCCTCATCAAAAGAACGGAAATAATGCAACTCCCCATTGATGCCATTCAGACCAGCTACCTGCGAACGAGAGGCAATCACATGAATTGCTTTGCCATCATTGCCCACTCTTGCCCAAGTAGCGTCCAAATCACCCTCAATGATTTTGGTGTTCCACTCTCCATCGTCTCCATCACGCCAAGTGAAAGCCAAGCCACCAGAGCCTGTAGTTTGGTCAGGAATCGCAGCATGAGTCACCACAAATACCCGCCCGCTTTCGGTTACACCAATATTTGGCCAGCCAACTCTGTAATCTTTTTCGAGTCTTTCACTAGGTGAGTCTTTCCAAGAATCTCCATTGTCATTGGATTCATTGAAGCCTGTGCCTCTGTCAGGTGCATTGAGGTCAAAACTTCCACTTCTGGTCCAAGTAGCATAGACTTTGTCACCATCTACAGCGACCCTGCGACACATACCCGTATTGGTTTGGAGGTCATAGGTCGTACTTCCAATCTGAGTGCCAGCCGCTTTTTTGAGTGGAGGCAAATTAGAAATCCCTTCTGAATTTGGCTTGTTGTTGGGCATACCCATCTCATTGCCACTGATAGCAGTGGAGAGCTTTCCTACATCAATATGTTGTGTGATGGAATGCTTTGGATGTGTTTTTTTAGAAGTAGGCACAGTTTGTTGTGCACAAACAGTGATGCCCAATCCAAGCAACACTGTTGTCAGTAATAATTTAAACATAAAATTAACAGTTTATTGGTAAAAAATAATGCGTCATAAAATCTTGTCACATTTATTTTATCGACCAATAATCCCCTCTGTTAATTTTTTAGCATCTATGTTTGTCAATCAACAACCTGCGTTCTAAAATTTTTAAAAGGTGAAGAAATGTGACCCTTAAATAGGGTCTTTCAGCATTGATTTGTTTCAACTTAGTTTTTTGATATTGTTTTTTAGCAAAAATAATAGCGACTTTTCTAAGAGCAATGTATAGAAAAAAGCCTACGATTCCAAAATAATCCTTGTTTTTCAGTCATTTGATAATCATCTGCAATCTAAAAGACAAAATGAAGTTTGACGCATTCATGTAGGAGTGTAATGTGAAAAGCGAATTTTTCGCTTGCATTCATTAGCTTTTTTTGTATTTTTAGCGATTCTTTGCTTTACCAATGATTCTCATTACTTCTCCACATGAAATTTATTCAATTCCTCACTTCGTTGTTGCTCACCATTGGTTTGGTACAAGCACTCAACAATCCTCTAACAGAACTGCCTTTTTTGGGTGAAAAACTTCAAAAAACACCTGCGAAAATGCTGCCTGCTCTTGGACCCTTGGTCAGTCCTTTTGAAGGGTTTTGGCAAAACGGAGAGAGTCTTCAACCCAATATTCCAAAAAAAATCCGTCACAAAAATCTTCAAGAACCAGTTGAAGTAGTATATGACAATCGATTGGTACCCCACATTTTCGCTCAAAATGAAGAAGACCTTTATTTT
>JBGCDY010000305.1:0-10470 GCA_045105835.1 Chitinophagales bacterium | reverse complement strand
ATGAAACAATTCAACAATAAGTTTAAACTGGTGTGCTTATTGACCTTGGCATTCAGTTTTTTAGTCGCCTGTGGTGGCGGAAGTACAGATTATCAAGTTGTCGAAACAGGTGAAAAAACGGAGGATGCGACTCCCAAATCCTTTGAAGTAGACGAGAGCGGCGCTGACCCCTCGGTGACTGCCGAACTGGGAGGCAAAGGTTTTGGAGTAATGGCAGATTCTCTGGGATTCGTGACAAGTGGCGATTTTAATAAAGCAGGTAGCCCAGAAGCAAAGAAAGGAGGCGTTTTCACAATGGCTTGGCTGAATATGCCCAAGACATTGAGATATATTGGTAAAGATGCCAACACAACCCAAAACTGGTTGGTAAGTAGTTTGGTGTATGAAGGTCTGTTGGGACAAAATACCAAAACACAAGAATTTTTACCAAGCTTGGCTTCTCACTGGAAGGTAGGAGAAGACAAAATGACTTATTGGTTCCGTATTGATCCTCGTGCTCGTTGGGCAGATGGTAAGCCTGTAGTGGCAGAAGACGTGTTGGAAAGTTGGAAAATTAGAATCGATCCAGGTATTGAAGCGCCTTCTACGAATGGTACTTATGCCGACAACTATGAAGAACCCAAAGTGCTGAGTAAGTACATGGTCGAACTCAAATTGAAGAAAGAGAATTGGCGAAGTATTCTATATTTTAGTGGAATGCCTATTTTCCCTGCTCATTATTTGAAGCGAGTAGAGGGCGGAGCTGGTTTTGTTCAAAAGTATAAGTGGGAAATGATTCCTGGTTCTGGTCCTTATGAGATGGATTTGGATCGTTCCCCTCGTAACGAGCAAGTTGTATTGAAGCGTAGAGCCGATTATTGGGGCTATGCACACCCTGGTAATGAGGGGCTTTACAATTTTGATGAAATCAAATTTACGAAAGTAGAAGACGAAAAATTGCGCTTTGAAAAATTCAAAAAAGGAGAGTTTGACCTTTATCAAGTAGGAAGAGCACAATGGTGGGTAGAAGAGTTGAATCCTGATAAAATGGATGAAATCAAACGTGGATTGATTCAAAAAAGCAAGATTTACAATTTTGAAGCTTCTGGTTTTTCTGGTTTGTCCTTCAATACCCGTGAAGCTCCCTTCAATAACGTTGGTGTAAGACAAGCGTTTGGTTACTTGTGGAATATTCCTGAATTGAACGAAAAATTGTTCTTCAATGAGTATGCACAGTGTACTTCTTATTTTGAAGGAACCCCTTTTGCGAATCCGAGCAATCCTGAGCCTACCTACAATCCTGACAAAGCCATCGAATTATTGGAAGCAGCAGGCTGGAAGAAAAAAGCAGGTCAAAAGTTCTTGTCCAATAACAAAGGAGAGCTTTTTGAAATAGATATGGATATTGTCCAAAGCTTGGAGCGTATATTTACACCTTTCCAACAAGATTTGGAAAAAGTAGGTATCAAAATGAATTTGGTCATCACCGATCCACAGACTCGTTTCAACAAAGTATTGGAGCGTAAATTCAAAATTGGTTTCCAAAGCTGGGGCGGTTTGAACATTCCGAATCCAGAGACTTCTATGCACTCTAAATATGCAGATCCTCCACAAACGAACAATATCACTGGTTTGAAGTCACCTGAGATTGACAAACTTTGTCAGCGATACGATGAGTCTTGGGATCCTGCAGAGCGTAAACAAATTTTGCGTGACATTGATAAATTGGCTGTTGCCGAACAACAATATGCTTTTGGTTGGGGAGCACCTTATACCTTCCGTTGTGCTTATTGGAACAAATTCAACATGCCTGAATGGGGATTCCCTTATCAAGGAAGTTTGAATTATGAATATGCATTCTCTTCTTGGTGGTATGATGCCGAAAAAGCAGAAAAATTGGAAAAAGCACGTAAAGATGAAAGCATTACATTCCCTATCAACCCTGTAGAAATAGACTATTGGGGTCGCAAAAGTGGAAAACCTGCTGATGCAAATCCATAATTGATTTAATTAGCCTTCTTGATATACAAGCATCAAGTTTGAAGCTTAGATTGCTTTAAGTTTGATGCTTGCATTTGGGCTTTTCAAATCGCAATAATTCATTTTTTTTCTGTATTATTGCCCTCAATTTTTTCTTTGTTTTCAAAACAATAAGAATAGGTATGCAAACAATAAAAACCCAACTTCAATTGGTGGGAATGCTGGTTTTGGCAATAGCTATGATTACCGCTTGTGCGAGTGATAATAGTAGCAAATATGAACCTGCAGTCGTTGATGAAAGTGCGAGTACAAAAAAGACTTTTGAAGTAGATGAAAGTGGTGCTGATCCTTCAATCAGTGCAGACTTAGGAGGCAAAGGTTTTGGTGATTTGGCTGATTCTTTGGGTTTTGTGACAAGCAATGATTACAACTTGACTGGCTCGCCAAAAGCCAAGAAAGGAGGAAGCATAACGATGGCATGGGTAGATATGCCCAAAACACTTCGGTACATTGGTAAAGATGCCAACACCAGTGAAAACTGGATTGTGAGTAGTTTGGTCTATGAAGGATTGTTGGGGCAAAATTCCAAAACACAAGAGTTTTTGCCTGCATTGGCTTCTCATTGGAAGGTGAGTGAAGATAAAATGACCTATTGGTTTCGCATCAACCCCGCTGCTCGTTGGGCAGACGGAAAACCTGTAGTGGCAGAGGATGTCGTAGAAAGTTGGAAAATTAGAGTAGATCCAGGTATTGAGTCTCCATCTACGAATGGAACGTATGCTGATAATTACGAAGAGCCCAAGAAGCTGAGTAAATACATGGTCGAACTCAAATTGAAGAAAGAAAACTGGAGAAGTATTCTCTATTTTAGTGGGATGCCTATTTTTCCTGCGCATTATTTGAAGCGTGTAGAGGGCGGAGCTGGTTTTGTCACCAAATACCAATGGGAAATGATTCCTGGCTCTGGTCCTTATGAGTTAGATTTGGAGCGTTCGCCTCGTAATGAACAAGTTGTCTTGAAACGTAGATCCGATTATTGGGGATATGCTGACCCTTCAAACGAAGGTTTGTACAATTTTGACGAAGTCAAGTTTATCAAAGTTGCGGATGAAAAACTGCGCTTTGAGAAGTTCAAAAAAGGAGAATTTGACATTTATACAGTTGGTCGTGCTCAATGGTGGGTAGAGGAATTGAATCCCGAGAAAATGGATGAAATCGAACGTGGCTTGATTCAAAAAAGAAAAATATACAATTTTGAAGCTTCTGGTTTTTCTGGCTTGGGCTTCAATACCCGTGAAGCTCCCTTCAATGACATCAATGTTCGACAAGCTTTTGGTTATTTGTGGAATATTCCTGAACTAAACGAGAAGTTGTTCTTCAATGAGTATGCACAATGTACTTCTTATTTTGAAGGAACTCCTTTTGCAAGTAGTAGCAATCCTCAACCCGCTTATGCTCCTGACAAGGCGATTGAGTTGTTGAAAAAAGCAGGTTGGAAAAAAACAGAAGGCAGCAAGTGGCTAACGAATGAAAAAGGAGATTCCTTTGAAATTGACATGCACATCCTTCAAAGTTTTGAGCGTATATTTACCCCTCTTCAACAAGATTTGGAAAAAGTAGGAATCAAATTCAATTTGGTGATTACCGATCCTCAAACACAGTTTTCCAAGGTTTTGGAGCGTCAATTCAAGGTGAGTTATATGAACTGGGGGGGCTTGAATACGCCAAATCCCGAAACTTCAATGCACTCTAAATATGCCGATCCTCCACAAACAAATAACATTGTTGGAATGAAAGTTCCTGAGATTGACAAACTTTGTGAACGGTACGATGAATCTTGGGATCCAAAAGAACGCCAAGGAATCTTACGTGAGATTGATAAAATCGCAAGCAATGGCTATTACTATGCCTTTGGTTGGGGAGCACCATATACTTATCGTTGTGCTTATTGGAACAAATACGAAACGCCTGAATGGGGATTGCCTTACCAAGCCAACTTGAGCTACGAGTATGTGTTTGCTTCTTGGTGGTTTGACGAAGCGAAAGCTGCAAAAGTAGAAAAGGCAAAAAAGGATGAAAGCATAAAAGTAGAAACGAAACCAGTAGAAGTAGATTACTGGGGTAGAAAAACTGGTCTTTCTTCGCAGACAAATCCCTAAACTATAGTAGTGACTGATGAACTATGAATCGTAAGTGTCTTCATGGTTATCGCATTGCTGATAACTCATTACCCATAACTTAATAAAAATTATGTTCAAATACATTATCAAGCGTATATTGTTAATGATACCCACCTTTATCGGTGCAACACTCTTGGTATTCTTAATATTGGCATTGGTGCCAGGTGGACCATTCGAAAAGGCTGTTTTTCAATTGCAGGCAGCCCAAATGTCTTCTGGTGAAGGCGGCGGTGGTTCGAGTAGTAGTGTAGAAGGAAGTAGCCAATTGTCTCCTGATGTATTGGATCAGCTTCGTCGCCAGTATGGTTTGGACAAACCTTTGTTGGTGCGCTATTTAATTTGGTTGGGTTTGTACACTCGTGAAACCAAAAGCAAGAAAATTGCTTATGATAAGCCGTTTAGAGAAAATGTGGAGTACTTCAAAACGGGTAAGCGAGGTCGAAGGGATGGATTGCAACGTTGGGTAAGGGTGCGAAATGAAGGCGGCAAGGATATCATTGAAGTGAGTGGAGTCGGAACAGACTTCAAAGTTTCAGAAGGTCCTTACAGCAAGTTTCCTGAACTACCTTTTGCGGATAATATTCCCAAATGGTACCCCAATGAAGATTGGCAAATTAGACAGGTTGTAGATGTCTTTGAAGTGAAAGATACGAGTGCAAATGTGGAAAGGAAGATTGAAGTAGGGAAAGATTTTGAAATGTCCTATTTTGTCAAATCAACCGATACACCTACTATTCAAGAGGATGGAGAAGAACAAGGATACAACAAAGTTGTTTGGGTGAGAGTCACTCGTGAGGGTGATGACCTGAAAACGGAGGAGGGGACAGTGACCTCTCGGATCAGTAGACAGGGCGAAAAGGTTTCGACTCATTTAGTACAGGCAAATGGTAGCATCCAAAAAGTGCCTTATGAGCGAGACAAAAAAATGTACAGCTATATTTCCGATTGGAAAACGGCAAATAATTGGCAAATAGCTATGAGTAGCCAAATCGTGAATCCTACACAAATGGCATTCAGTGGTATTTTTACAGGAGATTTGGGTACATCTTATGTGTATGACCAACCTGTTTTGACACTCATCAAGCAGCGACTTCCAATTTCGATGTATTTTGGAATCATTAGTTTTATCTTGACTTACATGATTTGTATTCCTTTGGGAATTATGAAGGCGGTTCGACACAATACAGGTTTTGACTTTATTTCGAGTGCAATCGTGTTCATGGGTTATGCTGTTCCTGGTTATGCCTTTGGTGCATTGATGTTGGTATTGTTTGGAGGGGGAACATTTATGGATATCTTCCCATTGGGAGGCTTCCATTCTCCGACTGAGGTATGGGAAAAGCTGACTTTCTTTGAGAAGGTTGCCGATCAGTTGCACCACACATTTTTACCTGTAGTATCGTATATGTTGGGAAGTTTTGCGTTTTTGACCATTTTGATGAAAAACTCCTTGATGGACAATTTGGGGCAAGATTATATCCGAACAGCTTTTGCGAAAGGGTTGGATGAAAAGAAAGTGATTTTCTCACATGCTGTTAGAAATTCATTGATTCCATTGGCAACAGGTATTGGTGGAATCATTGGGCTGTTCTTAGCAGGTTCTTACCTAATCGAATTGGTATTTAATATTGACGGAATTGGTAAGCTGGGTTTTGAAGCCATTGTGGGTGTGGATTACCCGATATTCTTGGGCTTTTTGGTACTGTCCATCATTATCAAATTGGTAGGAAACCTTATTTCTGATTTGTGTTATGTTGCTATTGACCCACGAATCAAATTTGACTAATCCTACTGTACCTTTTCAGAAAACAAGTAAACCAAAAAAACTGACCTAATTCAAATTGATATATGTCTCAGACTACCGATTCTAAAGAAACTTTCAAATCCGAATCTATATTACAGAAGCGAATCAAAAATTTCAAGCGCATCAAGCGTGGTTATTATTCGCTTATCATCATTACCGTAGCTTATTTCCTTTCCTTCTTAGCTCCTTTGTTTGTGAACAACAAAGCTTTGATGGTCAAATACAATGGATCCTACTATATGCCTGCAATGGGAGATTTGTTGGGCGAAGGAGTGGTCAAACACAAGGATGCCATTTTTTATGGTCAATCAGAAGTGTTTGGCGAAAGACGCTATGGTGAACCGCATTAACGAGAACTGAAAAAACAATTCAAAAAAGAAAATGCAGGGAATTGGGTAATGATGCCCTTGTATGATTACAGCCCTGTAGAAAACTTGCTGAGTGAACTCAAGTCGAATCCTCCGACTGCTCCCGACTCACAGCATATTATGGGAACCGATAATAGGGGACGAGATGTTTTTGCTCGTTTGGTCTATGGATTCCAAATTTCGATGTCCTTTGCCTTGATTGTAACCTTCTTCACTTTCATCATTGGGATTCTGATTGGAGGCTCACTGGGATTTTATGGAGGGAAGGTCGATTTATTTGGGCTTCGATTCATTGAGATTTTTAGTATGATTCCTTTCCTTTTTGTGATGATGATTCTATCCTCGTTCATCAATCCAAACTTTTGGATGTTGGCAGGGATGTTGATTATTTTAGGAGGTTGGATCAGTGCTACCTACTATATGCGTGGAGAGTTCTTCCGTGAAAAATCACGGGATTACACAGCTGCTGCAATCGCAATGGGTGCATCTGATAGAATGGTGATGTTCAAGCACATTTTGCCGAATGCCATCACGCCGATTATTACCTTGGCTCCGTTTGCTATTATTGGGAATATTTCTTCTTTGGTAGCCCTGGACTTTTTGGGTTTTGGTCTTCGTCCACCTACACCAAGTTGGGGAGAATTGATTCGTCAAGGAGTATCGGAAGATATTAGTAACTGGTGGTTGATTGTGACTCCTTTGTTCATGATTTTCTTAACACTGACTACGATTACTTTTATTGGAGAAGGAGTAAGACAAGCCTTTGATCCAAGAGAATATTCAAGGTTGCGTTAAGCAAATTCTAAATTGAAGCATAAAAAAGCGTTCAAGAGTTGTTAAAACTTTTGAACGCTTTTTTTTATGCAGTTGTATTTGAACTTTCGTTCGCCTTTGAATTTGTCTTAGTTTATAGAAACTGAAGCCTTGCGTTTTTGTGGGTAAGGCTTTGTAAAAGTACAAAGATTTTAAGAATAGAAGCATATGGCTCTTTCGATTGCCCTTATTACTTGTAGTGGAAAAAGTGCCAAAATCCGTTAAGAACAAAAAAGTGTTTGAGCGTAGCGAGTTTTTTTTGTTTAGGATTTTTGTGCTTTTGGAGCGTTAAGCAAGGAATTCAGGCTTGACTTTTTGGTTCTTTTGCGTCAAGGCAAAAGAACATTTAAAAGACATACGCCATGTTAGGGAAATTCAAATACTGAATTAGACATTTTGAAGTGCTAATGTGTTTATTCCACACAAGTTTTGCATTTGCTTTAAATTAACCCTGCCTTCTTGATTTCGTCCTTCAATGCAGGCAATCGAGGAGGACCATTGTAGATTCTCTCGACAAGTTGGCGAACCTCGACCTCTTTACCTTTCAAGTTTTTGAGGAGAGAAAGCCAAGAGGCAACATCACGATAGATGTTTCTACCTCGTCCTTCTTCCAAAGTTTCCAAGCTTTTTTCTTGGATGATGTCAAAGCATGCTTCTGGAAAAATGGCTACAATAGGGGTGATGAGTTGTAAGAAATTGAGGGAACTTAGGTGTTCTCTAACATATTGAAGTATATCCTCGTATCGTTTTTCTATCTTCAACATTTGCACATAAAACACTTCCTGACTGCTGTTTTTCTCAATAAACTGTTCTTTTTGTGAGTTCGTCCAAACCTCACGTAGTTTTTGGTAAGTCAGAATATTGGCTTTCCTGCTGGTATAATTAGAGAGTACTTTGATATAAAAAGCTCTGTCTTGCTTAGGATTGATTTTATCCAACAGCTGTTCATCCACTTGGTAGGGCCATATTTTGAATGCTTTCTTGGCAATGCGGTAAAAATCCTTAATCCTACCCAATTCTTCATATTTGTTCAAAAGCTGAGCCACAAGTTCGATTTCTTGCCCTGCAAAAGTTTCTGCAATTTGAATCCAAGTCTCGTGATCTGCCAGTTCACGGGCAATTTTTAGGCGAATATAGGCGGATTGTCTGTCTTTCCAATTGCAGATATCCATTTGCTGCTGTAAGTAACTCGCAGTTGTTTCATCCATGACCAAGGCTTTGAGCAGTGCCTCAATCTTTTTGGGTTCATAAACAATACCTACTTCATCTTCCATAGTTGCCTTACCTGAAGTGTAGTAGTTTACTCTTTCAAAAATGAGATCTATCAATTGATTGACAATGACTTCTGTTTTGATTGCCAATTGTACCTCTTGGGCTATTTTTACGGCTACCTGAACAAAAATGGAATTCCATTCATTGTTGTAGGCTTCAAAGTTGGAGTACTGATCTATTGCAGGGGCATCAACATTGTAATAGCCTTCATAAAGTCCCAACAAAACACTCATTCCAGCCATGAGATTTCCTCTTTGAATGTGGTTGATCGCATTTTTTTCATACCCTTCAAAAACCTCTTCAATCATCTGAATCCCTCCATCATACGCCAATTCCCATTCTTCGCCTCCATAATCCCTTTGGTTGACATAATCAAAGACTTCATACCCAAACTCTAAACTTTTCAATTCTCTAAAAACCTCATCTCGAATCATTTCGATATCTGAAGAAATGGCGGAAGTGATTTGCTGTCCTTTCTCTGTAAAGTTGATAAACTGTGCCCTCAACTCCTCTTTTTTCTTAAACAGTTGTCGCAAAAACGCTTTTTGGACATTGACAGGAGCTGCTGCAAATACCTGATCGTAGAAGTTGTTGGCATCTATATTGGCATTGTTTGCAATTCTATTTTGGGGAGTATTAGTGGGAACTTGATGGTAAACAATTTGTTCTGTAGTAGCAGCAGTTTGCTCAGAATATTCTCCTGCAATGATTGCCAAACCCACAGCTACAGAATGTTTACACAGTCCCTCAAAACTGTATGGGCAATTGCAATAGGCAGTTATATCATAAGATTTTACTTCAAGAGTGACCTGATAGAGTTCGCTTCCTTCAACCTTCCCTTTGTAGGCATTTCCATTTTTAACGACTGACTTGACTGCTTTGTGCAAAAAGTAGGCCTCGCCTTTTTCAAAACTTTTAGCCTTTGACAGTTGTTGTAATCGCTCTTTATTGATGGTTGATGTCATAGAGTAAGAATCGAGTTTTGGTAATAGAAATAGATGTGAAAATAGGTAGATGAATCTAAAGTCTTACAAGTAGTTGTTTTTAGGTTAAATGTATATTAAGATTACATCAAGTTTTTTATAGTGAAATATAGTTTTTTTTAGAAATTTTTATCAAATATTTTAATAATTCATTAGGTGTTTGAAAGTGTATGTATTTTTTTATATAAAAAAAAATACATAGAAAATATCACGCAGTGTTTTGGTTGAATGATATTAATAGAAATTATATGATATTTTGACTTCTACTTTTATTTTATTGATTTGATATCTTGGGACAAATGTAAAACTTTCGGTCTGTTTTTTGTAAGATATTTTGAAGGAAGCCTCTTTTCTTTTGCTTCAATTTTAGTAACTTAGACTATATTAGCCCCATTTTAATTTTATATCAATCCATTCGTTATGCCAAAAGTGAGAGTGAACGGTGTTTCTTTAGACTACGAATCGGTAGGCAAAGGTAAAGAAACAATCGTGTTTAGTCATGGCTTGTTGTTCAATAAAATGATGTTTCACAAGCAAATAGCGGTATTAAAAGAACGTTATCGGTGCATTAGCTACGATCATAGGGGACAAGGTGAAAGTGAACGAACCAAACAAGGGTATGGAATGGACAATCTAACCCGAGATTGTTTGGGGCTGATGGATGCGCTGAATATTGAAAGTTGCCATTTTGTAGGACTTTCAATGGGAGGATTTGTCGGAATGAGACTTGCTGCACGCCACCCTGAACGTATCAAATCTTTGATTTTGATGGAAACTTCTGCCAATGTAGAAGAGCACGCTTCAAAGTACCATGTGTTGGCATGGGCAGTTCGGTTATTGGGTGTAAAGCCCGTTGTGCCTAAGGTGATGAAAATTTTGTTTGGGCAGAAATTTTTGAAAGACCCCACTAGAAGAGAAGAAAAAATACAATGGGCAAAATACATGGCTGCTCATCGAAAAAGTATTGTGAGACCTGTACATGGAGTGATTGTTCGGAAGGCTATTTTTGATGAACTGAAGAACATCACCGCGCCAACATTGATTGTTGTTGGTGACCAAGATATAGCGATTGAGCCTATTCATTCTCAAAA
>JBGCDY010000304.1:0-4500 GCA_045105835.1 Chitinophagales bacterium | reverse complement strand
ACCTGCTGAAAGCCTAGTATTTTCAACAATTTCGGCACGAGTCAGCCCTTTTCTTTTTTTGGCTAAAGCTCTGATAATCTCAATATGTGCCTCTGCGTTTTCAAACAAAGAAACATATAATTTTGAAAACTCATCCTGCAATAAGCCATTTGAAGTAAAACAAATTTCATTGATATTTTGTGCTGCACTCTTTCCTCCTTCAATCTCTTCCAAATAATGCGGCACACCTCCCATTGCCATGTATAAATGTAGGATTTGATAACGGTCAAAATTGAAGTGCTTGGCTTTCAGAAAAGCCTCTGTTTCTGCTAAAGTAAAAGGCAAGAGATTGATTTTCTTTGTGATACGATTGTGTAATCCGCCTTTGTGGTGAATGACCTTACGAATCATCCATGAAGCTGCTGAACCACATATCACCACTACAATATTTTGCTGTACTGCCCAGCTGTTCCAGAAGTAACTCAATCCTTTTAGGAAACCAGAACGATGCGTTGCCAACCACGGCAATTCATCCAAAAAAACAACCATTTTCTCTTCCTTTTGCTCCATTTCTAAAAATTGGGTCAAGAAAGAAAAAGCTTCTAGCCAGTTTTTTGGTTCGGTTATAGGAAAACTACCTTTAGAAAATTTACCCAACTGCAGCATAAAATTCTGCAACTGCTCTTTTCTCGTAGCGTTTTGGATGCCTGTTATTTGAAAGTCGATTTGATTCTGATATACAGTTTGTATCAAAAATGTTTTGCCTACTCGCCTTCGACCTACGACTGCAACCATTTCAGCTCTTCGTGATTGAAGTGCATTTTGAAGAATACTTTTTTCTTTTTCTCTGCCTACCAAAGTATTTTGCATACTAATTTATTTATTGCTTGCGAAATCTATGTAAAAATAGCACTTTTAGCGAGCAATAAAAATTTATTAGCTGCGAAATCTATGTAAAAATAGCACTTTTAGCGAGTAATAGAAATTAAACCCTAAATCAATTCCTTAAAACGCTCAATAATATCTACACATTCAACCTCATCAACGTACTCCAATACATCATTGCACAAACCCTCTGCTTTATAACCTTTCTTAGCTTTGTAGCTGCAATCCGTAAAAATTCCCACCTTACAAGATTTGCATTGTTGAATCTCCCCTTTCCTACACATTTCAGATAAAGTTTTGATTTGCTCCAAGCATTTTTTCAGAAAAATATGTAAGAACCATTTGCCTTTACAAACCTCTTTCAGGTTGTCAATCGTAAGGTTCTTTTCTTGTGCAAAGACTTCCAATTCTTCAATTTTGCCTATCACCTGTAAATACAGGCGTTGTCGTTGTTTATAGTCTTTCACACTGTCATTCTCATAACCTAAAACCGCTTCGTATTCTTCAATACAAGCATTTTTCAAGGCTTCCAATGACAAAAAATACAGCTCTTCTTTCGACTTTTGAAAACCCATTTCTACCACATTCAGTATTTCATCCGTCACCATATCCGATGAAAGATAAGTCACCTTTTCAATTATTTTTTTCAGATTGGTTCTGGTCGCAAAGTAAGTTTCAATTGAATAGTGTTTGAGGACAAATAAACCTTTGAGGGATTGGTAATCAATTTCGTGTGGGTGTAAAGTTCTGTAAGAGCGGCTGTCTCTGTCGATAATTCCCATTACCCTTTGGATGTTGTCTTCTCGCTCCAAAAACTTGGGTTGAAGTTTGGCTAAGGCTTTGATGACACTGTCACACCCCTCCGCATATTCTTCAATAGAATTGATGAGGTAAATGTCAAAGTCTTTGTTGGCTTTTTTTGCAATCCGAGCATAAATCTGTTTGTCGTCTTTTCCTTCAACGAGCAAAAAAGACTTATTCATGGTAATGGCGACATTCAATAGTTCAAATAAGTCGTATTTCATTTTAGTTCAACTAAGTATTTGGAATTTTCGTGGGCAATTGAAGGGCTATGCGAAGCCACAATAATTTGGGCATTGGAATTGAGGCGGCTCAACAAAGGTAGAAATCGCCTTTGCCATTTGATATTGAAAGAAATTTCGGGTTCGTCAATCATCAGGAAATTACGATTCTTCCCAATAATCAAAAACAAAGTCAAAATACTCAACAAATTACGCTCTCCACTCGATAGCTCGCTCAAGGCATGAAACTTCCCTTCTCCCAAATCTATAAAAGCTCTTTCAGAGTCTATCACCAACTTTTTATCGCCATACAAATGTTCATTGAATACCTTGATTAATTTGGTAATCGATTCCAATTCGGGATTCGGTTCTTCCGCACTCTCAACAATGTTTAACAGCATAGCTCTAAATATCTTGCTGTTTTGCGTCAGTTTTTCATCACGAGTTTCTAAATACTTCTTTATTCTTGTGGTTAAGGAAGAATCTTCTTTCACAATTGCTCTTAATATAAAATCTTTATTTGCCTCTATTCGTTCTTCAAAATCATTCGGTAATTGAAAACCTTCATTGTTTTCGTCTATTTCTATCGCTTTTTCAATGGTTTCAAAAAAGGCACTTTTTATTTTTTGTGAAATTACGTTTTGTCCTTTATTGTATTGATTGATTATAACATTTTGAATGTCTTTGATTTTCACGAAGTTTGTTGAAAGGTTTTGACGGCTATCCATTTTTTTAAAAAAGCTAACTTCTTCGTTACCGTATGTATTTATGTATGTCATGTACCTTATATGCTCATGTATTTTTTTAATTTTATTGTTTTCAATATTATTAAAATATCTATCGAACTTAATTCTTATCTCATTTAGTAGAAATGAAAGTTCATCTAAATCTACTTCTTCACTATACTCAAATTTATCTGCTAATAAACTTAATTGTACGATAAAATTTTCTCTACTAGAGGAAATGCCTCTTAAACCACTTAGTACATCAATCAGATTAGATATAATTGTTAATACACTATTTTTACTTATTACTTCTCCTATTTCTTGATTAACTCCTCTATGTACTCCAAAAAGAATTGAACTCATACCATATAAATCCGAATTTCTACCCCAATTAATATATCCATCTTCTTTAATTAAAATAGATAGCCTCTTATTTTCTTGGTTTTTAATATATTCAATGTAAACCTCTCGTACCTTCTCCTTCAATAAAATATCTTCATCTCTACTCAAAACTGCAAACAATATCTTCAATAAAGTCGTCTTTCCCGAACCATTCTCTCCATAAATCACACTGATAGGTTCTTCTGAAAAAACCAACTTTTTTTCATGTGTAGGGTCTTTGAAGCCCTTGATGTAAATACTTTTCAGACGTATCATTTCTATACAATTAAAATCTTATTAAAAATCAGGTTGTCAAAATTAGAACATTCTGATTTCTTTTCATTTTTATTCTCATTTTAATTTTCATTCCCTCATCACTTCACCTCCAAATTTCCCTCCACACTCTCCCCATTCCCTTCAATCATAACCTTGTACTTCCCAGCCTTCAAATAAAACACCTCATTATCCGCCTTCTTCAATTTCAAATATTTCTCTCCCTTGGAGGGATTAAGGGAGGTTGCGTCCCCTTCTTTCAGCTCTTTGTTTAATTCCTTCTCATAATCCGCCACCTTATCTGCCTCCAAACTCAAATCATACTCCACATAATTGAAGCCCACATTTGCAGCGTATTCCCATTCCTTCAAAACCAAACTATCCGCTGTTTGAATGGTCAATTGCAGATTTCCAGCCTCTTTCAAGTACACAGGAATTTTCACCTTGGGTAGAGAAGCCTCTCGCCAAGCATTTCGTTTGTTACCCCAGCGAGAACTGTAGGAAGTAGGGTCGATGTCAAACACATACAAGGGTTTGGACAAAATGAAAGGCGTAGTTTTTTGGAGGTGTTCGATGGGAGCAGTGTAAATTGAGCGACCATGCGTACCAATCACCAAGTCATTAGCTGTTGGGTGAATCACCAAATCGTGGACAGGAACAGCAGGCAAATCTTTGTACATGCCCATAAAAGTTTGTCCTTTGTCGAGCGATACATATACGCCGTGGTCAGTTCCGACATACAAAACATTGGCATTCTTTGGGTCTTCTTTGATGACATTGACAGGCTCTTTGGGTAGCGTTTTGCCGATTTGTTTCCAAGATTTTCCGTAGTCAAAAGAGGCATAGACATAAGAGTTGAAGTCATCCCAACGGTAGCCATTCAAGGAAGCATAAACCGTTCCTTCTTGGTGGGCAGAAGCTATGACTCGACTGACCCACATATTGTCGGGCAAATTGTCGGAGATTTTGGTCCAATTGTAGCCGCCATCTTTGGTGATGTGGATGTTGCCATCGTCCGTACCTACGTATATCAAGCCGAATTTCATGGGTGATTCATGAATCGAGGACAAAGTACCATAAGGCACATTTCCCTTTTTTCCGCCTTTGGTGAGGTCACCTGAAAGCGTTTCCCAATCGTCACCTTGCTTCATGGAGCGGTGGAATTTATTGGAACCGATGTAGAGAATGTCCTGGTGGTGAACGGATAGGTGGATTGGTGTTTGCCAATTGAAGCG
>JBGCDY010000303.1:0-2300 GCA_045105835.1 Chitinophagales bacterium | reverse complement strand
CGTTCACATTCCTTATATTGTACATTATCCGAGCAAAATTCCTGCGGGACAGGTCTATGAAGGGCGGGTATCGAACTTGGACATTTTCTCCACTTTTGGCGCACTTGCAGGGGCAGAAATGCCAACAGATAGACCCATTGATGGAGTCAATATTTTGCCCTATTTGACAGGTGAAAAAGAAGGAGAACCCGACCGAGCCTTGTTCACCAAAATCAGCAATTATTCTTATGTTTTGAAAAATGGTTGGAAACTGCAAATGGACGATTTGCAGCAGAAAAAATGGCTATTTAACCTCAATGCCGACCCAACAGAACAGAACAATTTGGTTAACCAAGAGCTTCAAAAAGCGGGTGAATTGACGGCTTTATTGCAGACCTTTAATGCCGAACAAAAGCCGCCAATATGGCCTGCTTTGTTGGACAGTCCTATTTACATCGACAAGACATTGAATGAGGAAACAACGAAGGAGGATGAATTTATTTATTGGCCAAACTAATCAGGAGGTCAGAAAAGAGAAGCCAGATTTCAATGACCATCACATTAAAAGCAAAACAAACACCATCTATGAAACTATTCATTCTACTCACAGGAATCGGAGAATAGTCGGGCTATTGATGCTCCTCAAACCCAATGCCATTCCACAATTCGCCAAAGCTTCGCCCATCACACGAGCAACTGCAAGGAATGTACGGTGCAGCAGCTATTGCAATTGGCGTATTTGCTGTATTGGTGGCAACAAGTTTTGAGCAAATCGCATTGCACCAACCTTTCTTAACCGTTTATTTGGTCTTTCATGCATTGGTCTCATTGTCCGTTTTTATTGCCATTCGTTCGGGCGAATCAGCAGATATGAAAGTTGGAATCTTGCATGCTGTTTTGGCTGCCGCAACCGCTTTCTTTTTGTTTATGTAGCACTGCAAAAAAACAAAACATGATACAAAAAATACTCCCTCCAACGATTGACAACACCTACAAAGGCAATAAAATTGCCCTTTGGTTTTTCTATCTCATCACCTTGATTACCATCGTCCGAAGCTGCATTCACATCTTCAAATACGATGGTGGGGCGCAAAGCATTGCCACGATTCCATTGGATACTTATGCTCAAGGCGGAGCAGAAGCAGTCATTTTCATTTTTGCGTATTGGGGTTTGAGTCAGTTGATAATCGGGATTCTATATGCCATTGTAGCCTTCAAATACAAAAGCATGATTCCCTTGATGTACTTGCTCATTTTTGTAGAATACGCTGGGAGATTGGGTATTTCTTTCTTTAAATCTATTGAAACAACAGGACAAGCCCCTGGCGGAGTAGCAAATTATGTCTTTATTCCCTTGTCCTTGATTCTCTTTTCTTTATCCTTCAAAAAATAACAACAACAATATGAACCTCACCAATCAAGTAGTTCCTTCAAAAGAAGAATTTGTAGATTTTATCAAGAATTATCCCTCCAATACACCCGTAACGATGGTCAACATCCTGAAATTCAAAGAAAAATCGGGCAATGGTGACGAATCTGGAAAGGAAGCCTATTTGCGGTACTCCAAAAACATGGTGCCTTTTATAGAAAAAGCAGGTGGTAAAGTCTTGTGGATGGGAAACATCACCCAAACCCTTATTGGAGATTATGACACCCAACCAGATATGGTTTTGATTGTGTCTTATCCTTCAAAGGAATCCTTCATCGAGATGTCGACTACTCCAGAATATGAAGTGGTGAGCAAAGACCGAAAAATCGCATTGGAATATGGAGCATTATTGGCTTCAAAAACGATTGGCTAAGTGATTTAAAAGGTATCGGATACCTTCTTTTGAAAAAATCACCCCAATTTAAAATTCAGAATTATATTCGTAGAGGACAGGTATCCGATACCTATCTCTACAAACCAAAAAATCATCCAAAATGAAAAAGAAATTCTTAATAATTTTCGGCATTTTACTCGCTATTATTGCAGTATTCGCATTGGTGCTTCCTTCAATTTTACACTCCGCAGGTTTGCACCCCGACTATGCGGATTCCAAACAATATGAACTCAAAGGCAAAAAAGCTTTAATCATCACCACAAGTCATGGCGTATTGAGTGGGTTTGGTGAAACCACAGGAAAACCCACAGGCGTTTTTGCGTCAGAAATGACCGTTCCTTATTATGAGTTTTTAGATGCAGGAATGGAGGTGGATGTAGCCAGTATTGAAGGGGGAGAAGTTTCCCCTGACCCACAATCCTTTTTGTACATGATTAAATCGGATGCCGATGAACGCTATTTGAAGGATGCAGTTTTTCAAGAAAAAGTAAAAAACTC
>JBGCDY010000302.1:0-3530 GCA_045105835.1 Chitinophagales bacterium | reverse complement strand
AAAAATCCATTGGAGAGATGACCGTACCTTCTGGAAAAACAAATGTACCGCTACTTCCTGCTTGAGTTTTGGAGGCAAGTATATAGCAGCTTAAATCAAAAAATAGGCATTCTTGGGGGTTGTACAATTCGACCCATTCATTTCCACATGCAAGAGAATTACTGTTGGACATCGCTTGGTCACAAACATCAAATGCAGAGGAAGGTTTGGGCACGATTTCGTTGATAACCACTTGTGCTGTAAGTGGTAAATAGCTCGTAAAAAGTAGACATAATGCAATTAAAGTAATCTTGTTTAGTTCTTTCATTGTGCAAACAGTTTTGGGTTTGTAGATTTGGGGGTACTTTGAGAGGCTATATGACAGAGGTAGGGCAAATTCAAATCAAAAACTCAAATGCAAATCCAAGTAATACCTTGTATTTAAACGAATTGAATTTCAGAAATCAAAAGTTTTCAATATTTTAGCTTGCCTGAGTGCTAGATTGCGGTAGGTTAAGAAACGGAATCAAAATTTCTGCTGATAAAGAGTCATTTGCAAAATTTCAACTCCTATAGTAGCAATTCCCCGCTACTATATTTTGGTTTAGTGGTTGGTTTTGGTGGCTTGGTGTCATTTAGCTGTTGACAAAATACTTTGCTGTTGTCAAAATATCGTCTATCTCAAAATCATTACTCATAGCACAAGCAAAATTCTTACCAAAATATTGCTGTAACTTTTCAAGCCCTTTATTCATACACCAAAAAAATAATATCTTTGAAAAAAACAAGTCTATTTCGTTGGTTGTTATATCCTTTTGCCGCACTGTATGGAATCATTACCTATTGCAGAAACAAGCTTTATGACTGGAATATGTTTAAATCCACTGGCTTCAAACAGCACTTGATTGGTGTGGGAAATCTGAGTAGTGGTGGAACAGGCAAGACTCCTCATGTAGAATATTTAGTCAATTTATGGAAGAATAAATATGCAATCGCCACTTTGAGTAGAGGATACAAAAGAAAAACCAAAGGATTTGTGTTGGCAAACGAAAGAGTCAGTGCTTTGGATATTGGCGATGAACCAATGCAGATTTATCGAAAATTTTCTGATATTGAAGTGGCTGTTGGCGAAAAACGGGTAGATGCAAGCAAACGACTATTGAAGAAAAAACCTCATATTGAAGTCATTGTTTTAGATGATGTTTTCCAACATAGAAGCATCAAACTGGATGTCAACATCCTTTTGACCGATTTCCACCAACTTTTTACAAATGACCATGTTTTGCCGATGGGCAATTTGCGAGAGTTTAGAGGAGGCTATAAACGAGCGAATGTGATTGTTATTACCAAGTGTCCCAATGATTTATTAAAGGATACACAAACGAAAATCATTGCTGCAATTCGTCCTTTTTCTCACCAAAGGGTCTTATTTTCTTACCTGCGTTATCATCAAGCTTACTCTTTTTTTGATGCATCAGCGAAATTGAATTGGGAAAGCGTGGAAGAAATTCTGTTGGTTTGTGGTATTGCAAAGCCTGATAAGTTGATGACCTACCTTTCCTCAAAGGTGGAAAAAGTGGCAACGCTATTTTTTGGAGACCACCACGACTTCAAATTAGAGGACTTAGAAAAAATGAAGGTACAATTTGAGGGTTTGCAGTCTTCAAAAAAAGTTATCATCACAACGGAAAAAGATGCGGTTCGTTTGGATTTGTTTAGGGATTGGTTGTTGGATTCAGGTTTGGAAATTTACTGCCTGCCCATTGAAGTATATTTTAATGAGGAGGATAGCGTTTTTTTGAAGGGCTTAATTTGAGTTTTCACTAATTCTCCTGTTGAATCCTTAATGGTTTGTCAACCTCATCATGTCGAATGGATATTTAACTTAAATCCTCCTATCCATTCAGAAGATTTTTACAAAATGACAAATACTACATGTCATACTGTTAAGTATCTTCTGAAATAAAATGGCTAAATGTTTATAAATCATTTTTTTTTGAAAAAAATAATCTACTCTTTTCAAGTATTTTCATAAGTCTTGCAAATACTTGATTATCCGACAGTGTCACCTTGAAAGGCTACTTAGCAAAACCTGAAAAAATAAATTCCTCATTTCAGGAAAAAGCCTTTTGAAGTTTATCCTTTGAAGAGTATTGATTTTCATTATAATCGAGAACCTTTTACAAAAACTTCAAAAGTCTAAATCTATGAGTTATTTTTTCACACTTACTTAGATTTCAAAAATAAACCTATTTTTGCCCTCCTATGGCACTAAAGGTACTTTACATTTCTTACGATGGCATGACCGACCCCTTGGGGCAGTCGCAGGTGATTCCCTATATTGTTGGTTTGCAGCAAAAAGGGCATCAATTCACCCTATTGAGTTGTGAAAAAAAGGAGCGCTTTGAAAAATATGGTGCGGACATTCGCCAATACTTGGAGGCGCATCAAATTGACTGGCAACCCATTTTTTACACCCCTTCCCCTCCTATTCTCGCCAAATATTGGGACATTTTTCAGCTTCGTCGAAAGGCTTCACAATTGCACAAAGAACATGGTTTTGACCTGACGCATTGCAGAAGTTATGTGAGTGCGGATATTGGTTGGTATTTGAAGCAGCGATTTGGAGTCAAGTTTTTGTTTGATATGCGGGGTTTTTGGGTCGACGAACGTGTGGACGGTGGTTTGTGGAATTTGGACAAAGCTTTTTACCGTTTTGCTTACCAACAGTACAAAAAAAAGGAAGCGGCTTATCTCCAAAACAGTGACGCAGTGGTGATTTTGACCGAAGCTGGCAAACAGGAAATGTCAACTTGGGAGGCTTACAATCCCAAATCGCCTATTGCGGTGATTCCATGTAGCGCTGATTTTGAAGTATTTCCATTGCCTACGCAAGATATGCAGACCAAGGCTCGGAAAGATTTGGAATTGGATGCAGGTGATTTTGTGGTTTCTTACCTGGGTTCGATTGGGACGTGGTACATGTTGGATGAAATGCTGTTATTTTTCAGTTTATTGAAAAAAATGGAACCAAAATCCATCTTTTTGTTTGTGACTCCCGAAAAACCTGAAACGATTTTTGAGGCGGCGGCAAAATACAATTTGAAGCCCAAAGATTTCAAAATCACCTTTGCGAAGCGGCATGAAGTGGCACATTTCCTTTCGGCATCGGACTTTAGTGTTTTCTTTATCAAACCTTTGTATTCCAAAATTTCGAGTTCACCTACCAAATTGGGTGAATTGTTGGCGATGGGTATTCCTGTGGTTTGCAATACGGGTGTGGGTGATGTAGGGCAGATTTTGGAAGATTCGAAAGGGGGGATTGCAATTGCGGATTTTGATGCTCAAACATTGAAGGAAGCGGCGGCAAAGATGTTACTGGCATTGAAGGAAAAGACCTATGATGCCTCGGCGATTCGAGAGAGGGCTTTTGGGTATTATGACCTTCAAAAAGCGGTGGATAAATATGGGGAGCTTTATGGTTTTTTGGATAAGGAAGGCTGAAAGTTTTAGACGAAAGACATAAATAGAAAGATAAAAGCACGCAGTTT
>JBGCDY010000301.1:0-8682 GCA_045105835.1 Chitinophagales bacterium | reverse complement strand
CAAGCTTACTTGCCTCGTCCAGGTGGTGACAAAATCGGACGACGACGACTCGATACCCACTTTTTGGGGCTCGAAGCTTTGGGCGGTCATTTTTCATACAGTGAGGAGGAAAATGCCTTTCGGATTCATTCTGAGGGGTTGAAAGGAACTTATATCCTAATGGAAGAAGCCTCCGTGACTGGAACTGCAAACATCGTGATGGCAGCAGTGATGGCAGAAGGGGTGACTACAATCTACAATGCCGCCTGTGAACCTTACCTTCAACAACTGTGTAGAATGTTGAATAGCATGGGAGCGCAAATAAAAGGAATCGCTTCCAATATGCTCACCATCAATGGGGTGTCAATGCTACATGGTTGTCAGCACCGAATTTTACCAGATATGCTCGAAATTGGTAGTTTCATTGGTTTGGCTGCAATGACCAAATCAGAAATCACCATCAAAAATGCGAGAGTCGATCAACTCGGAATCATACCCAACACCTTCCGAAAGATGGGCATCAAGTTGGAAATCAAGGGAGATGATATTTTCATTCCTGCTCAAGAAAACTATACCATCCAAAAATTTATTGATGGGTCTATTCTAACCATTTCCGATCACCCTTGGCCTGGTCTAACACCTGACTTGCTGAGTGTCTTATTGGTTATTGCCACACAAGCAAAAGGGAGTGTATTGATTCACCAAAAAATGTTTGAGAGTCGTTTGTTCTTCGTGGACAAATTAATCGACATGGGCGCGCAGATTATTTTGTGCGATCCACATAGGGCAGTCGTGATAGGGCTCGACCGAAGTTATCCCCTTCGTGGAATCGGAATGAGTTCGCCCGATATTCGAGCAGGGATTGCCTTGTTAATTGCGGCATTGTCTGCAGAAGGTAAAAGCACTATCAGAAACATTCACCAAATAGATAGAGGCTACCAGGACATTGATGGTCGCTTGAGAGCACTGGGCGCAGAGATTCGCCGAATTGACGAATAACAAAAATGATTTTTGACAAAAAAGGAGCATCTAAAATTTTTAGATGCTCCTTTTTTTATTCGATTACCTTAACATACTCTACGTTTCTTAGCCACTTCATGTAGCCTTCGGTTAGACATTGTTCAAGAGTACCACAATGGTAGATATACACATCTCCCTTTACTTCCAATTTTTTGCCCACCAAAGGACGGAGTTTTGGTTTTTGTTTGGAAGCATCTACCTCATAATCTTCACTGATAAACACTCCTCCAATACCCAGAATAGCTCCTTTTGAAGTATACAATTCTCCCTTCAATATTTGATTTCCTTCAAACTCTTCCCAACCTTCTTCTTCATTTTTGTTCGCTTCTTTTACAGTCTTTTCCACTTGGGATTTAGGAATCAAAACAACCTCATTTGGGTTGATTTCCTTTTGTATTTCCTGTTTTGTAGCACAGCTATTGGCAAGTAAAAGCCCTGCAAAAATGAATGGAAGTAGTGCTTTCATGTTTTTGAATTTATGGATTTTTTTTCACAGAAAACTTCTGGTTTTGAAGCGCGTCCTTAGCTTACTCTTCATTTATTTTTCTGTATACAAAGTCAACTCAGTTAAATTGCATATTGACAATGGGTTCTTTCAACTCATCATAGATTTTGGCATCCCAGCTATAAATATCTTCTCTGAAATTCACATTGTTCTCTTCGTCTATAAAACTTGTCCAATAAAAGATATGCAAAGGAATTTGTTTGCTCAAATCTACAGAAGTCTCCTTTTGACTGAACAGTACCTTTTGGATTTTCAAAGAATCCCAAGCTTCTTCTTGACGTTTTAAGATGTGTTCTGCAAACTTCAAAGGCTCATTTACACGGATACACCCATGACTGTAAGAGCGACGACTGTTCGTAAAATAGTGCCTTGCAGGAGTATCATGTATGTAAATATGGTGTGCATTCGGAAACATAAATTTCACCTGTCCCATAGGATTGTAAGCATTGGGGCCTTGTCGGAAAACATAGGAATCCCAATTGACTTTTTTCCAATCTACATTGAGTGAATTGATTATTTTGTTGCCTTTAAATACCTTAATGTCATTGTTAATCAAGTGATACTGATCAGACATGACCTCCAACTTCAACTCCGCATTGGCAATACTTCGAGGAATCGTCCAGTAAGGATTCAATACAATATAAGTCATTGAGTCACTGAATGAAGCAGTTGGATATTTTTCCCTTCCAACAATTACTTTTTCTTTGTAAACAACTTGATTATCCTCGATCATGCTCAATTCAAAAGCGGGAATATTTACTTCAAGGTAGTCTTCCGTCAACGTTCTTGGCAACCAACGCCAACGCTCCAAATTTGCTTTAATTTGTTCGATACGTTTTTCAGTCGATATATTCAGGGAATGTACAGTAGCAGTGCGAATCAAACCATTATTGGGCAAACCATGTCGTCTTTGGTAGTTCAGCAATGCCTTGGTCAAACTCCGATCAAAGTAAGCATCTACTGGACCTGCCTCTAAATCACCCGTTACTTGCAGTCTTTTTTTGATAGCCATAATCAAAGGATCCGTATTCCCTTCCTGCAAAAGTAGATTCCACGACACTTCTGGCAATTCTTCCCACCTTACTTTTTGATGGGTTTTCAAAATTTGTTTGAGTTGATTATATTGGGGATAATTGGGCAACAGGGATTCTAATGTACCACAAAAATCATCTTCAATAACTGCTCGTTCAAAGTAGCTTCCCATGCTTGTATTTTTGGGAACACGGTACCAAGATTCATCACGATTTTCGGGTGGAATTTTGCCATTTGCATAATGACTTGCCTGCAACAAAAAAGCATCTGTCAAAAGTATTTCCAAGTCAATGATTTCTTGTATTGTCATGTGCTTGGTCTGTGCATTCTTAATGATTTCGCCTATCGAAAAAAGGTGGTAATCACGAGGAAGCAAACCATTTTCTACACTTTTGTTGATACAATTGACATAGTTATTGATCCTCTCTGCCCCTTTAGAATCACCAATCCAAATCGGAGCATAAGACCTTCGAATATAAATATCTTTAATTTCTTCTGGAAAGAATATTTTTTCAGCTGCAATGTGTTGAAACCCGATTGATTGAAGAGTATCAATTTTGGCTCTCAATGTTGTTTCAAAAGCTTGTTTTTCAATCTGCCCATGCAATGGATTGGAATAAACCCAACAATAACATAAAAGCATGACTATTATGAAACGTGTTTTTTTCAATGGCTGATTTTGCATTTTTACGAGTGTTTTAAAAGGAAATTCTGCATAGTGAACTGAAAAATAAAACTATAGATAAGGGAAATCATCAACTAACTTTACTCATTGACAAGTAACAAAGCATCCCAAAATTACGAAATATTGACGGTTTATAAAAGTACATCCTGTCAAATCAAGTAAAAGGAACTTTCTATCTACTATCAAGATTTTCTATAAATGAATTCAAAAAATGGGGACATTCAAGTAGTAATCCCTTTTAATAGAATCCAAAGTAGTCCAAGGGTTTATTCTATCTTCCACAAATCTAAGTCGACTTGGTCTATTTTGAAAATTTCATTTAAAGGTTGGCTATCAGTTTTTTGAAGTAAGGGACAGCCTTCGTCAAGCGGCTCCCATACCACGAAAAAAGCTCTCCATCGACCAATAAAATCTTTGTTTGTGGCAACAACTTCTGCAATTCTTCTACATGTTTGGTCTGGAATGGGTAGGGTTCTGATGAAAGTAACAACAATTCTGGGGATAAGTTTTGCAGGCTTTCAATGCTCACTATGGGATAACGTTCTTGCTCCTTCAGTACATTCTCCAAGCCACAAATCCCCAGCATTTCGTCAATAAAAGTTCCACTACCTGCCGCCATATAGGGCTTTCGCCAAATCAAATACGCCACTCTCTTACTCTTTTTTTGAGTTTGAAAACTTTGTAAGTCCGCAAAATCAGCTTCAATTTGCTGCAATATCTTTTGCCCCTCTTTCCGCTTTCCCACCAAAACCGACACTTCTTCTATCATCTGCAAAGCATCGGAAAAAGTCTTAATGTCGCTCATCCAAACAGGAAAGGATTCCTGCAAGGCTTCAATACCTTCTTTGACATTTTCTTCCTTGTTTCCAATAATCAAATCAGGTTGTAGCGCTTCAATGCGGTCAAAATGAAAGTTCTTCGTTCCTCCTACCCTCTTCTTTGTCTTGAACCAATTTTGGGGATGCACACAAAACTTGGTAATCCCGACTACCTCCTCTCTAAGCCCCAAATCATAGAGCAATTCTGTTTGGGAGGGCACCAAGGATACAATGCGTTTGGGGCTACTTTTCAAAGGAATTTGATTCCCCATTTGATCCGTAAAAACTGTTTCAGACATATTGAATTAGCATGATTTAAAACAAGATAACCATTTCATTGTTAAAGACCAACTGCATTTTGTTAATTTTGCAGTCCAAATAAAATAGTGATTGATTATGCCAACAAGCAAGATACTGACCCAAGAAGAACAAATAATGGAAGCACTTTTTGAAGTGAAAGACCCTGAAATTCCCGTTATTTCGGTGGTTGATTTGGGCATTATTCCAAAAGTGAGCATGGATAAAACAGGCTGCGCTACAGTGACAATGACTCCTACTTTTACGGCATGTCCTGCTACTCAGGTGATGCAGAGTGAAATCATTGCAGCGGTAGAAGCATTGGATTTTGTGGAGAAGGTGGTTGTGAAAGTTGATTTTTCGATTCCTTGGACTTCGGACAAGATTTCAGAATTGGGTTGTAAGCAATTGAAAGAGTTCGGGTTGGCTCCTCCGAATAAACATCATGGGGATTTGGACATGAATTCTATTGCAGAGGTAAAATGCCCTCATTGCGATAGCGACCATACTTCTTTGAAGATTTTGTTTGGCACTACACTTTGCCGCTCCAATCATTTCTGCTACGATTGTAAACAGGCTTTTGAGGCATTTAAGCCTATTTAAGGTTCATGACAATTTTGAATAATCAAGCTCAAAATCCAAAAGGGTCGAAAACAAAATGTTTGTTTTCGACCCTTTTGGATTCCTATAGTTATTGCAGTAATACTGTAAATTCATTCAATTGCTACATTAAGATTTAAAAAATCAGATACAGTAATCAATTGAAAGTAGATGATTTACCATGCTAAATCTTGCAGAATGTGTCAGCGACTGAAGTCGCCGTTACCAAACGAAAATCGCTTACTTATTGTACCCCAAATGCACCGAGCCATTTTTGGTTTTGATGCGCACATTTGTACCTCCACTTTTTGCAGTAGAGTAACTCTCTTTGGTGCTCGTCACCTGTCCGTCAATGTGTCGCATTCCCTCTGTAGAAATATCATCGCTTGCCACTTCTGTATTCTTTTCGGGATAATAAAACTTGTCATTGTCCTTCAAACTCACGTTGAATTCATAACTCGCCGCAGGTTGAAAACCCAAAGAATAGTCCGTATAGTTGCCATTCAAGGTTATATTTTTCACGTCTGGCTCAACATGACTTACATCCACACTGCCATATTTTGAAGTGATGTCTATGGTCTCACTTAAGTTTCGCACCCTTAGATTGGTCGAAACTTGCGATCCGCTGATGCTTTCTGCCGAACCAATGTACAAATCATCGTAGTGAGCATCCAATTCGATGTTCTTCACCTCCTCCAAATTGATATTGCAGGATCGACTTTCTATCTGCAAATTGTCCGCAGATTCGATGACTACATCCACAAAACTCAAGCTCAAATTGCCTTGTCGCAGGTGTTTGATGTCCAGTTTTCCGTATTTGGCAGAAATATCTCTTGCATCCCAAATCTCTTTGGCTCGCAAGTCACCATGCTCAATATCTGTCCGCAAAGCTCCTTTTACTGTGGGTAGCAGTACATCACCAAACTTGTTTTCTAAGGTCAATTTGACCGATTCGGGTAAATAGACCATGTAATCTACGGTCACGTTTTGGGTGTTGAGTAGGCTGTTGGTCAAGTCAGAAGTATTGTCCCATAGGTCTTGCAAAAAACTCAAAATACCACTTCCTCGTTTGCCATTTCCAATTTCGGTTCTGAAAATCATAAAATCTTCCGAAGAGGTGTTCATGTCTATGCTAATTCGATCCATGATTCTCGAAACCTTGTCAAAATTTCGAGCCTGTGCGGTGATGTTCACTTCAATAGACAGGCTATCTTTGTCCCATGTATCAATCTGAATCCGTCCGTATTTGTTGGTAATTTCTACCGTTGCAGTATTGGAAATTGCTACTGTTTCTTCGAGTGTTCGAGAACGTTGCGTCCATTTTTCCCCACCAGCCATTGCAGGATTTGGAGAAAGAAATGCCATTGCAGTGATTAAGATGCACAAGGTTCGCAGTAAGTTTTTGAAGAAACTACCGCTACTCAATGCTATTTTTCGATTGTTTTTATAAAAATATACTGTCTTCATTATGGTCCTCTTTTTCTGGGTTTATACCTGATTCTTTGTGAATTTGTCTAAGCATTTTTTCTAAAATTTGTAAGCGCAACCTATAGTTTTGAATCATTGCTTCAATGACTTTTTCCTTGTCCAAGCTGTGCCGCAATTCTTTTTTCAATTCTTCATAGTCTTTGTCCAATTCCGCCATATCATCTATGAGCGACTGATAATCAGAACCATTTAAAATCTCAGAGGATTGTAAAGTAGTGAGTTTGGCTTCAATCAAAGCCTTGTAGTGTTGTTCTACTTCTGCCATTTCGGGCGAAATGTCGTGCAACGCAATGTTGTTCCCTTTCAACCATATTTCGGAATTACCGTTTTGTGGAAAAAAAAGGAAAAGTACTGCGCCAAGTATCACCACAATCATTGCAGCCATTTTGAGTACCAATCTGAGGGGTACCATTGTGGGCATAGATTGTTCCTTGTCAGGAGGCAATTTGTCTGCGATTCGATCCCAAAGCTCGGTGGTCGGCTCTCGCAAGTCGAACGCATCCCGATTTTGGTGGACGAATGCCTCTAATGGGTCTTTATTAAAATCGTTCATGTCTGATTAACAAATGATGAATGGTAAATGATGGGTGATAAACACGCAAACCATTTATTATCAATATTTAAATTTTGTCCTTAACTTACTTTCACTTGATACTTAAAAAATTGATTGATTGTCCTTTTTTGTATAATCTTGGGCTAAAGCCCTATTTCTTCTTTTTGGAATCACTGTCTTAATTGGCTCATTCAAAATACTTTACTTGTTTTTAATTTTATCCAATTTACTCATGAGATTCTTACAGAAGGACAAATAAAGGGTTGTTCATTGAAGTGGTTCATAAAGCTGATATTAAAACCTTTTTTCATTTCAACTCCTTATAAGCTATGTTTTCCTATAAGTTTTTGAGCTTGAATTTGTACTTTGAATTTGAGTTTTCGCCTACCTATTATTCCCTCTTTGCCGCTGCAATAAAATGCCTCTCACTTTCTTTTTCGCTCGACTGTATTGCGATTTTGAAGTAGATTCAGAAATATTCAGTTCGGAAGCAATCTCTTGGTGACTGTATCCTTCAAACATAAACAAGCTCATCACTACTCGATAACCATCAGGCAGTCCTTTTATTGCCTCTTGAATGTCCTTGACCGTAAAGGTAGGTTTTTGACTTGCTTCCAAATTTGGCTCATAGTCACTTACGAAACTTTCTCTTTCTACGGTTTCGATATCCGTCACGATTAGTTTTTTCTTTTTTACTGCATTCAATGATTTATTGATTACAATGCGTTTGATCCATGCACCAATTGCAGCCTCTCCCCGAAAGGAGTTGATTTTGGTAAACACATCAATAAACGCATCCTGCAATACATCCTCTGCATCCTCTGGTTTACCCATGATTCGAAGTGTGATATTGTACATAGCCTTTGCATACAACTGATAAAGTTGTTGTTGTGCTTGACGGCTACCTTTTTGGCAGCGTTCTACGATGTCTTTGTGAATGTTTTGGTATTGAAGTCGCAAACCGAATTTAATTTAGAACCAGCCGATTTTGAAGGTAATATTTCCACTAACACCACTCATATTTGCATCTTTCGTATTGGTGAAATCCGCATCTCCAATATAGCGATACCCCAGCCCAAATCCAACTTTTGCGATTTTCCAAATATTCACCTCCGCATTCACGCTCGGTTCTACTACCCAAAACACATCTGATTCTACTACATCACGGTCATAATTGAATCGGTTGTTGAAGAAACGTTTGTCACTCACGCCAGCCCATCCTGCTCCCAACAAAATAGGGAAAGACAAATGTACCAACTTATTGGGCCGCAATACAGGCTCAACTAAAAGACCTCCATAGCCCATTTCAAAAAAGTAATCATTGCCTTCTGTGTCCATATAGTTGGCATTCACATCTGTTGCCAAGCCATAACCGACCAATCCGATATTCAAGGAGTGATTCAACACGACTGCCAATTGTCCTCCTGTCAATACAGCTGCCTGACCGTTCAATTCCGTTATTTTGGTACTAAATGCACCAAAGCCACCTACGGTTGTGCCTTTTTTAATCAAAGTTTCCATCTCTGGTTCGGCATCCTTTGGAGTATCTTGAGTCTCCATTGCAGGCTCTTCTCCTCCATAAACGGGGTCTTGTGCTTTCAAATTATTTGTTGCAGTCATGAGCAAAAATGCCAAGCTCAAAATTGTCGTGAGTTTTTTCATCTCGGTTGAATTATTTAGTTGTTTAGGATTTATTTTATTTGTG
>JBGCDY010000300.1:0-10270 GCA_045105835.1 Chitinophagales bacterium | reverse complement strand
CAAAATTGATGAAATTTTGGGGAACAAACCTCCAATGCCGATGTGGTAGTTTTCAAATTGAAGCCTCTTTCTATTTAAGGATATTGAAGACTTCGGAAGTTTTACTTTTCAGAAGGTGAGGTGCTGCAAAGTAAACCTCTTCCTTTCTCAAGCTCTAAACTTCCAAAGTCTTTTTTATTGAGAGGCATTGAAGTACAGTTGAAATGACACCAATGGACGTAGCAGATAGCCTTTATAGAAATGGCAACCGATACAAATGATTTTTGTGGAACAGGAATAGGCTATACCTACTTAGTTTAACCAATCGCATTTACAAATTGTCGAATACAGTAAGGTAATTTCAAGGCTCAACTCCGTTTGGTTTTTTACTTCCCAAACAAAAAAATATATTCGAACGTGTTTTGGAAAAAAAATGATCACAATTGGTTCGGAAAGAAGTATTATTACACCCTTTAGTGAATTTTAAAACACAAAAGAATACAATGGAATTGAAGCTTAAAATAGGAGTTGGAGAATTGGTTTTTGGAATGAAGGAAAACCAATGTAAGGAAATATTGGGAGAGCCTAACAGAGAGTGGTTTGATGAACAGGATATTTCAGAAAAATTGGTGGAATTTAATGCCCATAAAATTTGCTTGACTTTCTATGGTCAAGAAGAAAACCGAATGGGGTACCTTAGAACGTCTAATCCCAACCTACGTTTCAATGGAATGTCCATCATTGACCAGAAAATAGAGGTGGTTATAAATGAAGTATTTAAAGACATCATTTCTGATTGGGAAGTGGAAAATTACAATTCTTGGTTTGCTTATTTCAATGAAGAAAATTGGTTGAACCTCTCTGTGGAATTTGGAGCTGTCGTCAAAATTGAACTGGGCGTATCATTGGCAAATAATGAGGATTATGATTGGCCTTTAATCGAAAAAAATGGATGAGGATGAATAGGAAAATGAAAGAGGCATTTGAGAGGATGCAAATGATGGAGCGGTATTTCAAAAAAATTCCATAGTACCGTTTAGTGTTTGAAACGATCCATTTTACCAATAACCTGATAGCCAATAATGAAGCTCTTGACAAAACACATGGTATACAAATAAAGGAGTTAATTGACAAAGTCGACTCATTGGAGCAAAATGGAGGATGCCATTGGTTTGATTACAAACTTCATGTGAAAGGATTTTTATCCTATTTTAAAAATCAAATTAAAGCTACATGACCTCACAATTTATTGACATACAAAGTCAATAAAAGAAAAGGTTGGAAGAAATCAGGAAATTGACGACTATTCATTTGACCATTATCAAATTTGATTATTATCAAGATATAACTTCTCTAATTGAACCATATCCACTATTTCAGAAGGAATACACTTCAACCCACAACCATTTAAATCTAACCCTTTCGCATTATTCCGCTTATCTTCTTCAATTCTTCTCAATGCTTTTTTAGGTGTTGGACTTGTACTCATTTTTCTATGTTTTTGATGGAAGGAAAATCTCGCCTGATTGAAGGTTGAATTTACCAGCTCTTTGTTACATTACAACAACAATATAACTGTTTTTGAGTGTATGGGAAATCGTCGTAGTAGATTTTGAAGATTTTCGGGTAGATGGAAGGATTGTGTGGGTGTTGTCGTATGGGAAAATGTCTTTTTTATGGGGTGAAAAGCTATTTTTGTGAGAATACATTTCAAAAAAATGCTCAATAGCGGTGGGTTTCGAAACCCACCGCTATTGAGCATTTACAAACAATTAACAATGAACAAATTCTTCTCTTTTCTACTCCTTCTTCTTCCTTCAATAGGGCTATTTTCTCAAACCATCGACCAACAATTGGACGACATCATTGCCGAAATGAGCATTGACGAAAAGGTGTATCAATTGACCAGCAACACCTTTTTTACGACAGGCGACAACAGCCGATTGGGAATCTCTGGTTTTGTAATGAGTGATGGACCACATGGAGTACGATTTGGAGGAGCGACCGCTTTTCCGACAGGTATTGCACAAGCCGCAACGTGGGATGTGGATTTTATTGAAGAAATGAGCAAAGCCATGGCAGAAGAATTTTGGGCAAAAGGCAAGCACCAACAGCTTGGTCCTTGCTTGGATTTGTGCCGTGACCCCCGCAATGGACGCAGCCCCGAAACATTGGGTGAAGACCCTTATTTGGCTTCAAAAATCGGTACAGCCATCGTCAAAGGCATCCAACAAACACCCGTTGTAGCAACTGCCAAACACTTCAATCTCGTCAACCGCCAACAATACAGACACAACAGCCACGCCACGATTTCGGAGCGTATGTTGATGGAACACTATGGACTCAGCTTCAAAAACGTCGTGCAAGATGCAGGTGTACTCTCTGTAATGAATGCCTACAACCTCATCAACAATGTCTATTGTTCCGAGAGTCCATATTTGCTGCAAACCATTCTCAGAGAGCGTTGGGGATTCCCATTTTATGTGGTGTCGGATTGGGGCGCAGTACACAATACCGAAAAAGCGATTGAAGCAGGAACGGATATTTGTATGGGTTCGGCACACTACCAAAACGATTTGCAACCGCTACTCAACTCAGGAGCGTTTTCTATAACAGACATTGACAATGCAGTACGCAATGTGCTACGAACCAAATTTTTGAGTGGCATGATGGGCAATTATCCAAGACCTTCTGAAGCAGATGCAGAGACAGCCGAGCATGAAGCCTTGGCATTGGAGGCAGGTAAAAAAGCATTGGTTTTGCTCAAAAACGAAAACAATATTTTGCCCTTGAACGCCAATCAAATCACCAAAATTGCACTCATTGGACCCAGTGCCAACAAAGCACAATTGGACGGTTTTGGAAGCTCTTGGGTAGAACCCAATTACACCATTTCGCCAAGACAAGGAATCGCCAATATCGTTGGAGCGAGCAAAATAGACTATGTGCAAGGTTGCGATATCAACTCGAATAATGAATCAGGATTCGCTGCTGCCAAACAAGCCGCAGAAGATGCCGATGTGGTCATTTTTGTAGGAGGATTGGACGACACACAAGAGGGCGAAGGGTATGGCGACCGCCCCGAATACGACCGCAAAGGAGGCTCAATTGACCTGCCTGGCAAACAACAAAAACTCATCAACGAATTGGCGGCAGTCAATGAAAATGTGATTGTGGTCTTGAAAAGTGGCGGAATTTGTGGCATCAATGAATCCATCGACAATATGAAAGGATTGATTTACGCTTTTTATCCTGGGCAAGAAGGAGGGAATGCCATTGCAGCAGCCTTATTTGGAGATTACAATCCTGGTGGGAAAATGCCCGTGACGATGCCCAAAAACGATGGACAGCTTCCTGTTTGGAACGATGACTTTGACGACGATTTTGGTTGTGGCTACCGTTGGTTTGACCAATTCAGTACCATTCCAGAATTTGCCTTTGGTTTCGGATTGAGTTATACTGAGTTCGTTTACAGCAATCTGCAATTGTCATCAGAAAGCATTGAAGCAGGGCAAACATTGGAGGTATCGGTGGATATCACGAATAGTGGTGAAGTGGCGGGTGATGAAGTAGCGCAGTTGTATTTAACAGATACGGAATCGAGCATTTGGATGCCCAAAAAACAATTGAAGGGTTTTGAACGCATTACTTTAGAAGCTGGTGAAACCAAAACCGTGACTTTCCAAGTGGCTGCTGAGGATTTCTATTTTTGGAATGAAACAACAAAAAACTACGAAATTGAAGCAGGAGATTTCACTGCAAAAGTGGGTGGTTCTTCGGACAATTTACTACTGCAAGTAAATTTTAAAATCACTGAAGCAGCTTCAAAACCTGATTTGTCGGTTTCAAAAGTACTGACCTCGCCTCGGTTTCCATTGGAGGGAGATTCTGTTCGGTTTTTGGCGATGGTCAAAAATGAAGGCACAAAAGCATTAGGGGCGGGAGATTTGACTGCAATTGAATTTGCGATTGAGGGGCAAGTAGTCGCTTCAAAGGAGCTTTCAGGGCTTGTGATACCTGTTGGAGGGATGAAAATGGTGGAAGTTTCTACGGATTATTGGATTGCAGCAGAAAACGGTTTGATTGAAGTCACTGCAAAGGTAGACGGCTCCAATACGATTGACGAAACATTGGAAAATAACAATGAGCTTGTGCAAACCTTTGAAGTGTTTGATGCATCGGATGCTGGTTTTCAACCCAATATTGCTTTGCTCAAACCCGTCTATGCTTCTTCTTCCGAAAGCAATGAATTGACTCCCCCAAATGCGGTGGATGGAAGCTACAATACCCGTTGGTCTTCTTTGTTTTACGACCCACAATATTTCATTGTTTCACTCCAAAATCTGTATGAACTCAACAACATCACCCTACATTGGGAAGCAGCTTACAGCACCAACTATAGTTTATCTGCTTCGACGGACTCGATTGATTGGACGAAAGTAGTGGAAATAAACAATGGAAATGGTGGTTTGGATGCACACGGTTTGGAGAATGTGGAAGCGAAATATATTCGTTTTGATGGTTTGTCTCGAAGTACGGTCTATGGTCATTCTTTCTATGAATTGGAGGCATTTGGAAAGCTGGTGAATGAAACGAACACGGATATTGAAGGGCTCAACTACTCTCCTATTCGCTTCTTTCCCAATCCTTCAAAGGGTATTTTGAATATCGCTGGATTGGATGCTTCGACTTCTTATGAGCTTCAATTGTATGCTTCGGATGGGACTTTGGTCTTACAAAAAAAGGTAAAAGGAGATATGGCTGTTGATATTTCGGGCTTGGAAATGGGGCAATATGTGGCAGAATTGAAAGGAGGAAGTTTGACGGTGGTGAAGAAGGTGGTGAAGTTTTGAGCAGGATTATCAAAAAAAATAGTATTTTTACAAAATATAAAAATGTGCAAGGTGTAGCTCAGTTGGAAGAGCGCATGCCCTCCAAGCATGAGGTCACGGTCTCGAAAGCCGTCACCTTGCTATTTTTTCTTTTGAAAACAATTCATGAAAATGCAGCTAATCAAAAACACCTTCTGCTCCCCCTATTTCATCTTCATCAAAGAAGGCTTCAAAATCACCGACCAAGAACTCCTCCAAAGGTTGGATTTAAAAGGTTATGAATTGGTCACTGATAAAGAAGTAAAACAAAGCGAATTAGAAGGTAAATGGACTCTTTTTTTGACAGAAGATTCCCAATGGACACACTTGATGGACAATTGGTTTTATACACTTTGGCATGACACGAAATTAAGAAATCGAATCAAAAATCTAAGTGCAGATTTTGATATATTTTACTGTTACGGTGGCGACTGTGATGAGTCGTTGGGATTTGTTTACTACCAAAACGGGGCGTTGGTCAGAGAATACATTGTGGAAGATCCTAATTTTAGAGGCAGTAAGGTAGTAAGAGACTTCGGTGCTCCATTCACAATTGAAAAGACAGTATCAGAGGAAACAAATCCTTTTTTTAGAGTATTATCCATTGCCAAATCTATAGGTATTGATATTCAACACCGTTTGGAAGATATCAGACCTTACCGAAAATTGAAGGAAGTACCAGAAACGTTTATTTTTGAGGAAAGTGAATTTTGAATTCAATGTTTCTAAATAAACTGAATGAAACTGCTTGATTAGATAGAATACTTGGAACGACCAAAGTAATAACTGATTTAAAACACGATTCGATTCTAATCTTGATTTTTTGAAAAACCTTTCTAAAGGAAAGTGAGAATACCTAAATCTCAAATGCGGTGCAGAGCTTCTTTTCAAGTCTTACTTCCACTGCTTATTCTTCCACAAGAAATCGCTAAAAGTTATTTTTTTTAAAAAAAGTCAAGCCAACTGTTAATGTTTTCCTAAAAAAAGCAACTATTAATATAGAAACGGTTAGTCACCGAATCTGAGTTATTATTTTGCTATACGAAAACCAAGACAAATGAATACAATCACTCATCTTACTGCTGCAACTTCTGAGAATCACCTATCAGTTAGCCCAAAAAATTCTTTTGCTCAACGAGGAATCCTATTTTTCGAGTCCTGCTTGCTTCGCTTCAGTTCACTCCAAAGAATGAATAAAGAAGAAATATCTGAAAAAGCTGCTAAAGGAATCAGTTTCAAAGGTATGAATCTATCAGACATGAATTTGGCAAAATTGAATCTGCCGAATGCAAACTTCAAAAACACCAAATTCAACATTGCCAGTTTGAAAAATTCCAATTTACAAAATGCCAATTTCTATGGGGCAGATTTGCGTTATACAGATCTCAGCCGAGCAGACTTGAGAAATGCCGACCTGCGATGTGCAGATTTACGAAACACGAATTTATTGGACGCTAATCTATTGGGGGCAAAACTGGAAGGAGCAAGATTTGAAGGATGTGTGGGGTTTAAAGCTGGCTAAATGTATAGCTTTATTGGATTGAAGGCTGCATTACCCTACGAATGTATATTCACAGCTTTCCTTATTTAAAAAAATGATTTTTAGCCGTTTAATTTTCTTTGAGAAGGTAGGGTATACATTCCACGATTACAATCACTAAAATCCTTGATGAAGAATAAAGAATAGGCGATTCAACTATTGAAGGGCTTCCCGCTTCTCCTCATTGGAAATCAAAATTCCTTGATTGATCAACATAGCAATGTTCATCAGAAAAAACGGTCCAATTTTATCTACTTCAAGCAAATCCGAAACAAATAAATTGAGTGTCACATAAGCAAGTGAAATCAACATGACCATGATAAAGGTCTTTTGGTTTTTGTCCTTTGCAGCGTGGTAGATTTTTTCACCAGCCACAAAAACGGCTATGATGAACATGATAAACAGAATCAATCCAATGATTCCTTGTTCTACCAAAGTCATCAAAAAGTAGTTGTGTACACCTGATTTTTCGGGATTGTCACTCACATAGGTTTGAAAATCACCAATGGTATAATTTCTATAGTATTTGTAAAAATTACCTGGTCCAAAACCTGTCAATGGGTTTTCTTGGCTCATATTGATGGCTGCAATCCATCGATGAACTCTTTCCATAAACGAAACATCCTTGCCTTCAAAAGTCGCAGATAAGTGGGAATCGAGTTTGTGGTGGTAAACAGTTGTCTCAAAATCAGGCGCAAACTCCAAGAAACGATAGTCTTGAGAGTAGTAGAGAATCGCCAAAGTTAGGATAATGACTCCAAGAATGGATAACCAAGCAGTTAGGCGATATCTGAAAATAAAGTAGATGATTGGGGTAAACAATAAACAGGCGTAAGCTGCTCGTGTATAAGCAAATCCAATCCCCAACAACAAGGAGATAAGACTGAGATTCAAGAACAAACTCTTCAAAGTTCCCTTTTTGACCCATCGACGAGCAAACCAAACATAGGGCAAGAAAATCACCAAGAAAACAGCATAGTTTACGTGATTCCGAAAGAAAGGAATCATGGTTTTGTTTACCATTCTAAACCCAAAATCAAATGTCCAATGAAGGTAAACAGCTCTGACAGTGATGAAAGTAAGCGGAATGAGTATCAGCCAAAATACGGGTTTGAAGTCTTCTTCGTCCTTGATAAACAAACCTGCTAAAAATACAAACACGGTCATGTACCACAGTTTGACCAGCACAAATTTGAAGGAGACCAAAAAGACCATTGAATAAGCCACTGTAATCGCTATCCATACCCAATGCAATACCAGCAAGACAACTATGGGATGCCTTGTAAATTTCTTAGAAAGTACTTTGGGGTGCATCCGAAAATACAGAAAGGCAGCGAACATCAACAATACCATCAATGGTTCGGTCGGAAAATCCGTTGAGACTGCGCCTAAGTCCACTTCCACCGAAAGAGGCATGAGCAATATCACCAAATAGAAAATCTTCTTCAAATCAATCAACAAGAACAACAACAATAGAACCACACAAGGCAGTACATACAGAAGTGGCAATTCCATCGCTACTGCTCCAAAAACGGAGAGAAGCGTCATGGCTGCAAATCCTGTAAACAAATAAATTGGAGGAATTTGTTGAATCTCTGATGGATGTAAAGAAGATTTCAAGAATATTCGATGTTTAAGCTAAAGAATGACGAAAAAAATAATTGCCGTATTTTGGGCAAAGGCTTTTGAAGTTTCACATTTGAAGGAAATTGATTTTCCTAACAAGAAAGTTTTTTTTGAAGCATAACTTCAAAAGTCTAAATCAAAAACTTATTTTTTTTCAAACGATAATTCTCTGAATTTCTCTATAAACACTGCGACAAAGATCATCACCCCAAGACTAATCAAAATTGCACTCAGTACAATCAAAGAACGTTGAGGAGAAGATTTTCGGTCAGCAGGCACAGCAGGCTCAATGATGTAAATCGTAGAATATTCCTGTGCAAGTGCTTTCGTTTGTTGTTCATAAATAACATTGGAGAGGTTGTATTGTCCCAATGATGTTTCCAACAGTTTTTCGAGTATGTTGTGGGTAACCGTATCTTTCGGCGAATTTTTGATGTTATTGTTGAGACTATCTCTGAACATAATCATTTTGTCCTTACGAGATTTTTCATCCTTCTCAAAATACGCCAATTTATCTTTCATTTTCTCGGTGAACACTCGCTTGTTCATTTTATCCAAGTAACCCATCAGGTCATTGCAGATAGTTGCCGCCAATTGAGGGTCTTTGTCCGAAACCTCTGATTGAAGCATTCCATTGGGCGTTTGATAGGTTTTGATGTACTTCCTAAATTTCTCTCGAATTTTGAAGTCTGCAAACTTATCATCCTTTTTTACCTCCCAATAATCGTAGAGATTGTATTTTTCGATAATGTAATTTTGCAATTCTTTGGACTCCGCAAGGGTAAGCAAACGGTACATATCGGTAGGTCCTCCAAATAAATAAATCGTTTGACTTCCTGCTTCTGTTGCATAGAGGCTACTTGGCTCCATATAATGCGGGTTGGCAGGAATTACAATAGTTGTAGATAGGTAGTAATTGGGCAGCATCAAAGACACAGCAGCAGTCCCAACAGCAGCGATGGCACACACTACCCCAATGGGTTTCAGCCATTTGAGCAATATGCGAATCAGTTCCTCCATAAAATGTTGTTATTTTTTTGAATTGATTAGTGAAACAAAGGTAGTAAAAGTTGGCTCTTTGCAGTAAAGGTTGTCTATAGACTTTTGATTTTTTATTTCTGAAAAAAACTATTCATTTTATAGTTTCTGAATGTCTTCATCTCTAAAACCAAAAGTCTTTTGTTTGCTTATCAGCCAATTTCTCAAAGAAACTCAAAATTTAATCGTCAAAATCAATCAATTCGATGTCAAAGAGGATAATCGTATTTGGAGGAATGTCACCATTCCCTCTCGAACCATAAGCCAATTCAAAAGGAATAATCAGGCTTCCAGCGCCTCCTTTTTTGAACAAAGGAATCCCCTCTTGCCAGCCTAAAATAACACTGTTAAGACTCAAATCCGTTGGTTTACCTCGCTCATAAGAAGAGTCAAATACAGTTCCATCCACCAATGTACCTTTATAATGAATGCTTACTGTTGCACCAGCAGAAGGATTTGGGCCTATGCCCTCTTCTTCAATAATGTAGTACAAACCTGAACTTGTCTTTTGAGCAATCGTCGTCAAATTATTGGCAGTAAGATAAGTCTGAATTTGGTCTTCACTACTCACCGTAATCACAGGAGTATCTATCTCACAAGAGCTAAAAACCCCTATGAAAACAGTAAAAACGGCAATAATTATTTTATATTTAAACATCAGCAAAAAGGTAATTTTGGTGTTTGAAATTAATAAACATAAAAATCAAAACGCAAGCATTTTCATTTTAGATGCCACAAAATTAGCAATTATGCAATAAAATGGAACTAAGCAAGAAGCTTTGTTTAGGATGAGTCAGCGACAAAGCACTATTCGGCAAGATTATTCTTCAAAATACTTTGTGGTAATTTTTCTATTTCCACCTTTCTTCCCTACAAAAAAAGGCCACACTTTCTTTGATTTCGCAAGAAAGCGTGGCCTTTTTGTATTTGAATAATTTCTGCTAAGTGGTAAGGCAAAATTAACTTCAATCAATAAGATTGTTAATATTTTGACAATAAGGGCTTTGAAGTCTGGCTTCTCGCATCCCATTTCTGCCTTCTCGCTTAACCTTCAATTAATTTGAAGATCTTCTACCTTTTAAGCCTCCGTCAGTGCTTGGTTGTGGGCTTGTTGAAGGAGCAGTAGTCGGTTTAGATTTCACAATCACTCTAGGCTTGGTACTTGTGGGGGTCGTAGTAGGCTTCACTACTACTTTAGGTTTGGTACTTGTAGAAG
>JBGCDY010000299.1:0-2917 GCA_045105835.1 Chitinophagales bacterium | reverse complement strand
CTGTTTGTGGGCGAAATAATACACCCAAATACTGGGCGAAAATGGGTTGAAGTGCATAGCGAATGCCCATTTTTTTGGAGCAAGGAAGTGGAAGAACAGCATTCCAATTTTCTCCGTTGGAGGTGATGATGGCAGACCAATCGGGGCAAATAATATCGAGGTACCATGTATAGTGATAAATCGAACCTTGCGGTGAAGTTTCTACAAACGCGTTCCAAAGAGTGTTATTTATTTCTTTTCTCTTTAAAAACATAGCTTAGTGAATAAGGGTTTATTTAATCTGTAAGTTTTACGAATGTACAATAAAAAGACAAAAACCCATAAAAAAATTATCTGTTTTATTACTCGCTGTAATTGCTTTTGTGATAAACTGCAATTGTAGTTGTCGATATTGGGTAAATCAGGTAGTTTGAAATTTGAAATAGTAACATAATATTTCCTTCAAAAGGAACTTTTCTCTACTTCTCATAGTTGTACCATTCAAATATTTATCAAAAGCAAAATCTCATTTCCCGAAAATGAATTGCATTTCTTCAACATATCACACTTCCCTATTCCTCCTGCTCGCCTTGCGAGCTACTATCTAACCTCCAAATATCGAGGTGAAGGCAGAAAGTCTGTCCATTATCACCTTTTCCTTTCAAATAGTCATAGCTGAATTTTAGCAAGTTGCGTTTTTTCGTAATTTTGTGTTCTTTTATGTTTATTGAAGCAATCTTTAAACGGAACATTATTTGCTATTAGTAAAAACAATCATATAGCAATCCCAACAATTCAGCTCTGATGAAAAATCGGGATTTTGCTATGGCTCAACAATCAAATAACAATACAACAATATAAATAAGATGGACTATAATTTTAACGAAATAGAAAAAAAGTGGCAAGCTCACTGGGAAGAAAAAGAGATATACAAAGTTGAAAGTCAATCTGAAAAGCCCAAATATTATGTCTTAGACATGTTTCCTTATCCATCGGGTTCGGGTTTGCATGTTGGGCATCCTTTGGGGTATATAGCCTCTGATATTTACAGCCGTTACAAGCGATTGAAGGGCTTCAATGTTTTGCATCCGATGGGTTTTGATGCCTTTGGTTTGCCTGCCGAACAGTATGCGATTCAGACAGGGCAGCATCCTGCCAAAACAACACAGGACAATATCAAGACCTACAAAGGTCAATTGAGACAATTGGGCTTTTGTTATGATTGGAGCAGAGAGGTTCAGACTTGTGAACCCAAATACTATAAATGGACACAGTGGATTTTCTTGCAATTGTTCAAATCTTGGTTCAACAACGAAACCAACAAAGCGGAATCCATTGAAGAAACTTTGATTCCCAAATTTGAAGCAGGTGGAAGTGCGGCTGTAAATGGAGCAAGCAATGAGGAGTACAGTTTCACAGCAGCGGAATGGAATGCCAAAAGTGAGAAAGAACAACAGGTAGTTTTGATGGGTTTTCGCTTGGCTTACCAGTCTTATACTACTGTCAATTGGTGTGCAGAATTGGGAACCGTGTTGGCGAATGATGAGGTCAAAGATGGTTTTTCGGAGCGAGGTGGACATCCTGTTGCTCGCAAAGAAATGCGTCAATGGTTTTTGAGGACGACGGCTTATGTGCAGCGTTTGTTGGACGATTTGGAAGGCTTGGACTGGTCAGAAGCGATGAAAGAAATGCAGCGCAACTGGTTTGGTCGTTCGGAGGGGGCAAGTATGTGGTTTGACATTGCAGATACCGACCAAAAATTTGAAATTTTCACGACCCGTCCCGATACGATTTTTGGAGTGACCTTTATGGTTTTGGCTCCAGAACATGACTTGGTCAAGCAAATTACGACTCCCGCACAAAAAGCCGAAATTGATGAATATTTGGACTATGTGAACCGCCGTTCAGACATCGAGCGTCAAGCCGAAAAAGCAGTGACAGGGGCATTCACAGGAGCGTATGGCATTCACCCATTTACGGGCGAAAAAGTGCCGATTTATATCAGTGAATATGTGTTGATTGGTTATGGTACAGGCGCAATCATGGCAGTACCTGCGGATGATGAGCGTGACCAACGTTTTGCAGAGAAATTCAATATTCCGATTGTTAAAATCATTGATAAGAGTGATTATCCTGGAGCGAGTATTGAAGACAAAGTTGGCAAGATGATTAACTCTGGCTTCATTAATGGTATGGAGGTCAAAGAGGCGATTCAAGCGATTATTGAGCAGTTGGAAGAAAAAAATATTGGTACTCGACGCATCAATTTTAGGATGCGAGATGCAGGGTATAGCCGTCAGCGATACTGGGGCGAACCTTTCCCGATTGTGTACAAGGATGGTATTCCTTACGCTTTGGAGGAGAGTGAATTGCCTGTGGCTTTGCCAGATGTGGAGAGCTATAAACCAACTGGAACGGGAGAATCTCCTTTGGCATCAGTGACCGATTGGGTAAATACTGCGGAAGGTCGTCGAGAGACGGATACCATGCCTGGTTATGCAGGTTCGAGTTGGTATTTTTTGAGGTATATGGATGCCAACAATGAGGACGAATTTGTATCGAAGGAAGCAGAAGCCTACTGGCAGAATGTGGACTTGTATATTGGAGGTACAGAACACGCCGTAGGGCATTTGATTTACAGCCGAACATGGCACAAATTCTTGTATGATTTGGGTTTGGTGACGACCAACGAACCTTTCAAAAGATTGGTGAATCAAGGTATGATTCAAGGGCGTTCCAACTTTGTATATCGTGCGAATGAGGCCTTTGCAGAGGAGTTCTTCAAGAAAGAATTGGAGAAATATGAAATCCCTTTCCAAACGGAATATCCGATTGCAGGGGATTACGTGGATTTTGCTTTTCCTGAGCATAAATTGGCTTTGGAAATCAAATCGGGGCAAGATTTGAAGCGTTATGTAGAGGAATTGCAACCCAAATT
>JBGCDY010000298.1:0-12416 GCA_045105835.1 Chitinophagales bacterium | reverse complement strand
CTTTATGTAAATTACCTTCTTGTTACCAACAAGCGATAAGGTTTACAAATAGAAATCAATGCAATCCAGTTTCATCTGTATATTGAATCTTCGTTTATTACTAATGCTCAATAAAAGGTCATTTGTGACACCCCTCTCTTGATTATTTTTTCAGTATTAAATCTAACAAGTCAACAATGAATAATTTTTAATTTTATCAAAAAAAAATCTGCTGTGTTATTAATTATAACACAGCAGATTTAAATAAAATAATTTCGTATTTTATTATCGAATCATATAATAAACGCAAATATTCCTGCTCCAACAATAGTAATTAAAAATAATCCAAATAATAATAGGGTTGACATATTTGATTCTGCCTCTACATTTTTCCTTGCTTGTTGAATCAGTGCTATATCGTCTTTCAGGTCGGGGTTATCAAAAGCATACTTTATTTTTTTCTGAAGCAAAACTGATTTCACTAAATCAGGGTCACTTTTGATTTGTTGCTCAAAGAAAGTCTTGTCACTTGGATTTAATGTTCCATCTAAATAGTCAGCTATCATCGTTTTGGGATGTGGTCTTCTTAAACCACCTTGCCCTAAATTTCCATCTGTTGGCATAATACTTACTGCTTTTAAAAATTTAAAAATACTTTTCAAGAAACATACAAGGCTTGTTACAAATGTTTTTTTTAAAAATTTTAGGTTTTGGCTCTTGAAGTTAAGACTTTCATCAATATTTCAATAAAAAATGCAGAATAAAACACTTTATAAACTATTCATTAGTGGGAAATAATCAATAGTCTTTTTTGAATCAAAAAACTTAATTTAATACGTCTAAATAAATCCATCTCTTTCCATTAATTCTCTTAATTTTTGGACGCATCGGCTTTTCCGTTTTCTAATAGTGGCAGGTTTTGTATTTAATTTTACAGCGTTTTTTTTTAGGTTATGATTTTGATAGTTGAATATTTCCTGACACTCTTTACTCATTTTTTTTATGTAATCATAAATATCAGACAATTCATTATAAGTAGTATCTTCTATAATATGATTTTGTATTTTTTTTATATCAGAAAGTGGCTTCTTTTTTCTTTCTGCTAATATCTTCAACCACTTTCTTTCATATATCTTCTCAAATGTTCCTCCAAATATCCATTCCTCTTTATATCTCTCCTCCTTAACAATTCGAATAATTTCTACTATTGTATCTTGATACAAATCATTACCATCTTCTATTGGATTCATGGAGTCATTATTTCTTACATGTTGAATAATTTGCTTGTTAAATCTTTCATATAAGTATTCATATATTTTTAATTCTCTTTTTTTAATCCCCTGAATAATCTCTTTGTCTGAATAGTAACCCATATAATTGCTGCATCAACTGTCATGAAAATTGCTACACAAAAGTAAGAATAGAAATTTAAATTAATTGAATTTTCTTATTCAAATATACTTAAACATGTTGTTTATCAACCATTTTAATCTATTGAAAATAAACAGATGACCTATTTTCTTTCCCTACGACTTATTTTCTTTCCGACAGACGCCCCAACAATATCATTGTCTCAATATAATTTACCTACTTCAATTCAAACAAAACTGAAACACTTCCTTCTCTCCCTTCAAAGTCACAGTATTTGAAGGAGTATAAAAAATTCGTTCATCTATAATTTCGGGTAAGCCCAATTGAAGAATCGAGGATTCAAAAGCATTCAAACTATCTTCAATCTGAGCAGAAAGACTTTCAAAGGGAGGGTATTTTTGAATGCACAGTTGGAAGTCACTTGGGGTTTGCATCACAACTTCTGTCGGTAAGAATCCAATACTCAGGCTGTCTATTGCAGCAGTCATTACAATATCTTCAAATAGATGATTGGTCCCCCACCTAATCTCCAATAAGTCCGTTTGAGGAAAAGCATGTCTTGAACAACCAAAAAGGTAGCCTCCTCCGTCAAATGTAGGTCCAACAATCACGTCTTTTTGGCTCAATAAACTTTGGGCAGATAAGAGGGTCTCAGTCGAAATATGCAAGAAATCATTGCCTATCACCAAGACTTGCTGATAGTTCATTCCAAAAAGCTTATCAAAAGCATAATTCAGTTTTGCTCCAAAATTTGCATCCTGAGGCACAGAAGGGCCTAACTCATAAACAGGAAGTCCCGTTGCTTTAGCCGTTCCCATAAGATGCTGTTCCAAGATTCTCACCAATATATTTTCATCTTGATGCTTGGTGTTTGACAACAAATTATTGTTACCAGAAACATTGTGCGGTGTTCGGGTAAACAAAAGTATCGCAGTTTTCAAACAATTGTCTTTCATTCTAAGTATCATTTTTAACTTTGGGCAAAATAAAGGGTGTTTTTGATATTTTGCTGTCTCAACTGGGACTTATTAGGCAAAAATTGTGCTAAGTGACTGTCAAAACCATTCTTTTTTGCAAAAAATGGCTTTGACCCTTCTTTTACTACAATCTTTTTTGTGGTGAATCTAACTTCATTTCCTAAATAGTAGGTGCTGGAACAGAACACTTAAAAAACCAAAAACGTTTGCTATTTTTGCTTCAATCATTTCACAATTATCTAAGATATGGGAACCTCTACCAAACCTCCTAAAATTTCATTTTTAAAATCTTTGTGGAGAATCAAGGATTTTGCCGCCAATCCCATACCTATGATTTCTAAAAGTATGGAAATATATGGAGACACCTACTCTACTTACCTCGGTCCGACCAAGATAATCGTCACTCAAAATCCTGCTCACGTCCAACATATTCTCCAAAAAAACCACAGAAATTACCGCAAATCAAAAATCGTCAAATCCCTCGCAGCACAAATCGGTCATGGACTACTAACGACAGATGGCAATTATTGGTTGCGACAAAGGCGATTAATTCAACCAGGATTTCACCGCAAAAAATTGGAAGCGTTGGTGAACATCATGCAGCATGAAACACAGGACTTTATCAAAGAATGGAAAAAGTATGCTGAAACGGCAGAAGTGATAGACCTCTCAAAGGAAATGATGAAAATCACCCTCCGAATTGTCGCCAAATCCTTGTTTAGCAAAGGTATTGACAAGAAAGATTTGGAGGTCATAGATTATGTGATTACCGAACAACAAAAATACATCATCAAAAAAGTCAGACAGCCTTACTTAAAACCATGGTTATTTGTGAGTGGTGAAAATCGTAGGCAAGAAAAAATTGCAGATGAACTCGACCAACTTTTGAGAAGCATCATCAATGACCGCAAAAACAGTGGAGAACAAAACGATGATTTACTGGACATGCTTTTGGGAGTTCGATATGAGGATACAGGTGAGGGAATGACCGAACAACAATTGCGAGATGAGAGTCTCATTTTGTTTGTAGCAGGGCATGAAACCTCAGCCAATGCGCTTGCATGGACTTGGTACTTATTGACCCAAAACAGAGATATTGAAGCCAAAGTCTTAGAGGAAAGTAAGCGGGTCTTGGAAAACCGAACGCTCACTTTTGCAGACATTCCACAACTCCCCTACTCTATGCAAGTCCTCAAAGAAGTCATGCGATTGTACCCTCCCGCTTGGATTATGGATAGGCTCTCAATAGAAAAAGACAAGATTGGTGACTTCGATTTACCCAAAAACTCAACCATCAATCTTTTCATCTATGGCGCACACCGCAATCCAAAATATTGGGATGATCCCGAGCGTTTTGACCCCGAGCGTTTCACCAAAGAAGCAATCAAAAAACGCCCAGCATTCAGTTATTTCCCTTTTGGTGGTGGACCTCGATTGTGCATCGGACAGCAATTTGCCTATATGGAAATGCAATTGGTTCTGGCAGAGTTGATTCGACAATTTGAAATTGAATTGATAGAAAATCAGGATATTGACATTCTTCCACTCGTCACCTTGCGACCAAAAAATGGGATTTTGGTGCGACTGAAAAATAGAACGTAAGGCAAGTCCAAAAGTGCACGAATTTAGGATTGGTTAAAATGAAAAACAATGAAAGCTTCAATACATAAACAGCCCTTCACTTCAATAAACAAACAAGCATTTATCACTTGTTTGCTTCTACTTCAATGCCTCTATTTCCCTTCAATAGCTGCACCCATACTCTCCAACCAAGCAGAAATCAGTTTGCTGACCTGCGATGCGGGAGAAGACCTCTATGCAGCCTTTGGACACAGTGCCATTCGCATACAAGACCCCATACGAGGCATTGACGACACCTACAATTACGGCACATTTGACTTCGACACACCAGGATTTTATGCCAAGTTTATGCAGGGCAAACTCAAATACAAAATGGACAAAGACTCCTTTCGTCGCTTCCATTATGTGTACAACATACGAAAACGAGCCGTTGACCAGCAAACCTTAGAACTTGATTCCGCTGCCAAACAAGAGTTATTCGATTTCTTGGAAGTCAATTATTTACCCGAAAACCGTTACTATCTCTACGACTTCTTTTTCGACAACTGTTCCTCTCGCATTCGAGATATATTTGTAGAGGTCTTGGGCGATTCTTTGGTATTTGAAAGTGGATTTATCGACAAAGAAAAAACCTTTAGGGAGTTATTGGACCAAAACCTCGAAAGCAAACAATGGTCAGATTTTGGGATTGACCTCGTCTTGGGAGCAGATGTAGATTACATTGCAGAACCCGTCAATTATATGTTTTTACCCGAATACTTAGAATCTGCTTTTGACAATGCATATATCATCAAAAATGGCGAAAAAATCCCTTTTGTGAAGCGCAAAAAAAAGGTAGTAGATGCTCCTCCAATACCTTCCGATTATCCCTTTTGGCAAAAACCCATTTTCGTTTTTTCGATGCTATTTTTGTTTATATTGTTGTGGTCTTATTTCCGTCCACCCAATTTAGACAAGCTCTATTTGGACAAATTCATTTTCTTTTTCATTGGCTTAGTAGGCTTGATACTCTTACTAATGTGGATTGCAACCGACCATTCTACAACCGACAACAACTTCAATGTTCTCTGGGCAAACCCCATTCACCTACTCACTTTCTTCCTACTCTTCAAAGCCACCAAACGAAAATACCTACACCTCTATCTCTTATTTTTTGCCATTCTCAACAGCTCATTTCTACTACTTTGGACAATGCTCCCTCAATCCCTACATATTGCCTTCATTCCCATCATGTTGGTCATCATATTGCGCTGCGGAATCTTATACTATCACCTCCGAAAAAAGTTGGTATCGTAAATTTTGAAATATAATGCATTAGGTCAAGAGGAGTGAAATTTCAGCAGCATCGCTGCGGCACTATTTGTAGAAGTAACTGCAATAACTTAGTTTTTAGGGGCCTAGCCTCGGCACTATAAAACTCATTTAATCGTGCCGAAGCTACGCTCCTATTGTTTGTTCTTCAAGATATTTTTCTACAAATAGGGTCAGGGCGATGCCCTTAAAAACGTTACAAAATAAATTTATATTTTTGAGGTCAAACACCTCCTAAACCTCTTCAAGAGGAGAGTTAAAGTTGTAAATTTATTTCTTCCGTATTCCTAAGATTTTAATCTAACCAACTCCAAATCAATGCTTTTTTGAGTTTGAATTTGTACTTTGAATTTGAGTTTTTACACATCCACATTCAATGCCTCGCTCACCAAAAACCGTGGGCGATTCCTCACCTCATTGAACACCTTACCCAAATACACACCCAATATTCCGATTGAAACCATTATCAAAGCGGTGCAAAACAACAGCAATGCGCCCAAAGACAATTCTCCTACTTCAATAAAACCCTTCATGCCCCATCCCACTGCAAAAATACCCAGCAACAAAGCCACATAAATAGACAAGTGCAGGAGTTTCAAAGATTGATAGGTAATCCCCGTCACCGCCATCTGAAACAGCTTAATAAACGAATACGAACTGCCCCCTTCCGCACGGCTTTGGTGTTTGATTTCCATAAAATCATGCTGAAAACCCAACCATCGCAAGACCATCAAATAGTGTCGTTCTTCATCATTGAATTGCAGCAAAGCATCCACCACCTTTCGTTTGATGATGGAATAATTGCGAACATGGCGGTCAAAACCCTCATAGTCCGCCAAAAACTTCAATAAAAGATTGTAACCCTTTGAAGTGAATCGACGCATAAGCGATTGATTGTGTTGCTTTGCATAGGTAAACACAATGTCCCAATCTTCTTTTTTTGCTTTCTCAAACAAGGTAGGAATGTAAACAGGGTCGTCTTGAAGGTCACAATCCATCACAATCACATATTCTCCCTTTGCAGCCTTCAAACCCGCCATAATTGCAGGGTATTGCCCAAAATTTCGACTCAAACGAAGCCCCTTGACCCTTGCGTCTTTTTGACAATTGGCTTCAATCTTCTGCCAAGATTGGTCAGGGCTGCCATCCTCTACCAACACGACTTCAAAATGAGGAGTGACTTGTTCCGTTGCCGCAATGATTTGTTTAACCAATTCATCTACAATATCTTCCGCTCTATAAACAGGAGATACAATAGACAAAAGGATTGAAGGATTTGATGATTCCATGTTGGTTGATGCTCAATGATTGAAGGACAAAATTAATGGACATTTTGCAATACACTAATAATCGCCCTTTTTTTATCCTAGAATACTCTTATCTAATACATGTCATTCTGTAAGAATCTTCTGTTTGGATAGGAGGATTTTAGTTGCAAATCCATCCAATAAGATAAAGTGTTCAAACTATTTGCCTTGAATTATATTCGTCCGCATATTGATTGCTTGTATTACTCAAACCCACCCCAACCCCTCCAAGGAGGGGATTTTCACTATCTACAGGATTCCCATCTTGAAATAGGCAGGGGTGGGTTACACCGTATTCGGAGGTCTACAATTCACTTTCTCAATTCATACAAACGAATATATACCTGTCCATTTCTAAACTCCTTCTCCAATCGCCAATCACCCTTTGCAGACTGCAATGCCTCCAAATCCTGCTCACTAAAATCGTTCATCACATTGGACTGCAAAATGTATTTGAAGTCCGTTAATTCATAGGCATCTTTGTCGATAAAATGCCGTAAATCCGTTTCCTTCAAATGGGTAAATTTTCGAGGGTTGACCGCAGGAAATTCAGAACCAACAGCTTCAAAAGAAATGTTTTTGGCTTCAATATAGGCAGTCGCTTCATCGTTTAGTTTGAAGTAAGGCAAGTATGCCAAAGAAGCATCCCAACCTTTGGCGATGCGGTCGGGGTACACCCAAAAATGACCACTCAACAAAGCCATCACTGCCACAACAAAGGCAAAATTCCGCGCTTTTTGGTTTTTGATAAATCCCAAAAGTAAAACGAACAAAATACTGACCAACAATATCATAGGCAAGAAATAACGGTGTAAAATGGGCGTTTGACGTAGGGTAATAAAAGGCAAATAAAAGATAAGGGGCAAGAAAATGAACAAAAAGAGGCTTTGAAGTTTTGAAGTAAAAACTTGGGTATTGAAGCTCGATGTGTCCTCTTCGATTGCTCTATTCTTGCGTTTTAACAGCCATTGAAGGAGTAAAAAAGCAGCCATCGACCACAACACAATTCTTCCATAATCCAAGAGCCGCCATACAACGACTACTAGATTTTTGAACCATCCTTTGAGGTCTACATATCCATAATCTGCTGCCCAAGGAGAATCTGGATTCGACACCCAAAAACCGCTAACTTGATGGTGATAATACAACCAAGTAAGCACCAAAAATATGGAAGGCAAATAGGCAGGAGTGATTTTTTGAAGAACCGAGAAACAGCGGTGTAAAACAGAAGACAAAGGCTTAGAAGAATTTCCTTTCGTCAAAGAATTTTCCAACATTTTCACTAAAAATTCTGTTGTACCCAATAAACCCACTGCAATAATTCCCCTCAAACTAAAAACAGACATCAAACACAAGGAAAGCATCAATAACCAACGTTTTCGGTAGAAAATGCCATTCAATGCCATCAAATACAAACAGACCAAGGCAATATCAACGCCTCCTAATAAACTCTGTGCCAACAGACTGGGTTCGACCAAAAGCAAGAGCATAGCATACGGCACAAGCTTTGCAGGTAAAAAATAGTCTGCGAGGTGATAATAAGAGATGCCAAGCCCCACCAAAAATGGAAACACTGCCCAATGACTCGCCGCCAAAGTTTGACCAAAGCAAGACCACATTGCAGCCACATATAAGGCATAAAAAGGTGGATGCCCACTGTCAAGTTCGAGCGGCAACACAACAGAAGGGAATGCGTTTTCGTAATAGTAGTGTGCCATTTTGGAGACCAAATACACATTGTCCCAAAAAAAAGGGATATGTAAGCTGCAAATAGTAAGCACAAGACACAAAAATACTGTCCACAAATAGTAGGGAGTATCCTTAGAAAAATCTAATTTATTGAACAATTTCATTCAGAATATTTGAACAAAAATAAACGCTACAAACGTTTAAATCTCATTTTGTAGTGATAAAATTTTGGTATTTTTGATTCTGGTTCTCTCACGAATTTCGTAGAAAATCCAAAGACTACAATAGTCTGATTTCATAAAAGAATCATTAGAAGTAAATAATACCCTAATCTTCAAATAGATAGACTATTGTAGTCTCAGTTCACGGCTTTTATCAAAGAACCCTATTTTTTTTTTTTTTTTCATATCAATCATGATAAAAAACAGTCAAAAACATAATTTCTTATCCCTTTCCCTCATTCTTACTTGTCTATTATTGACCTCCAATGTTTTTGCGGATGGTTATCAGATCAAATTGAAGGCTACGAATGTCAAAGACACCACGATGTTGTTGGCATACCACATGGGGCATAAGATTTTTATCCAAGATACGGCGGTTATCAACAAAAAGGGGATAGCAGTTTTTGAAGGGGAAGAAGCCCTCAAACCTGGCATTTATTTGGGCGTTTATCCAGGCAGCAAATACTATGAGTTTATTGTTCCTCGTGAAGCAGAGGCACAAAGATTCAGCATTGAAGTAGATACATCCGACTTTATCAATTCGATGAAAATTTCGGGTTCGGAAGACAATAAAATCTTCAACAATTACCAACGTTTTTTAGCCAAACAATCCAAAGAAATTCAAGCACTCAAGGCATCTTTGAAGGGTATTGGAGAAGAGGACAAAGAACTCAAAAAAGAAACACAAGCAAAAATCGAGGACACCGAAAAGGCAATTTTTGATTATCGAAAAACCTTGATGAAAGAACAGCCTGATAGTTATACCGCCTTCTTATTCAAGAGTATGAAAGAACCCGCTGCTCCCAAAGCTCCTGAAAATGAAGAAGGAGAAACAGATCCTTTTTTCACTTTCTACCACACCAAAAATCACTTTTGGGACAACTTCGATTTTTCGGATGACCGAATTTTACGCACCCCCATTTTTCACAACAAAATCGAAAAATACCTTGATACCTATACGCCCAAACAACCTGATTCCATCAATGTAGCTGCCGACATCATTATCGAGAACTCAAAGGCAAATCCCGAAATGTTCAAATATTGTTTGGGATACATCACCCAAAAATACCAGAAGTCGAAAATCATGGGAATGGAAGGTGTATTTGTGCATTTGGCATCCACTTATTTTTTGAAAGGGCAAGCTGATTGGTTGAGTGAAAAACAACTCACCCAAATCAATGACCGTTACCAAAAGCTGCGTTACAACCTCATTGGTATGAAGGCTCGCAATATCAAAATGCAAGATTTGGAAGGAGAAATGACTTCGCTCTACGATTTGGATGCATCCTATACATTGGTGCTTTTTTGGGATTACAAATGCGGCAACTGCAAAAAACGAATGCCCAAAATCACTGAACTTTACAACAAGTACAAAGACAAGGGCTTTGAAGTCTTTGCAGTCTGTACCCGTAGTGAAATCGACAAATGGAAAGGCTATATTGACGGCAAAGATTTGCCATTTACCCACGTAATCGACCCAAAAAACAAAACCAATTTCCGCCTATTCTACGATATTTACAGCACTCCAACGGTCTATTTACTGGACGAAAACAAGAAGATTGTTGCCAAACGATTGGGCGAAGAACAGTTTGATACAATGTTGGAGCGATTTTATGCAGACAAAGAAACGGAAGAAGAAAAAGAAGAGGTGATTGAAGGAGATAAATAAAATCTCTTTTAGAAAAAAATAACGAAAACCATCTGTCATTCTGTAAGAATCTTCTGAAAAAGAATGACCAAATGCTTTGAAGTCAAGGTCTTAAAAAAAGGGTGCTGAATGTATTGACAAAAATACATTCAACACCCTTTTCACATTTTCCAAAATCCAAGGCTCTCTTTTTAAATTTAATTTTATTGAAACTTTCAAAATAATTTAGCTCAATTAAGATTTCAATCAACTCTAAATCAAAGCTTTTTGCGTTTGAATTTGTACTTTGATTTTGAGTTTTCATCTATTGCAGCGCAGCCATCATCAAATCTCCCAAACGCTTTGCAGCGCCTTCTTTCATGTCCAAAAACAAGGATGGCTCAATCAGTTCAAGTTCCATCAAGAACAATTGACCACCTCTTTCGATGACATCTATTCGGGCATAATATTGCGGCAAATCAGTAGCTTCCAATATGGATGCAGCTTGTTTGATAAGCGCAGGATGGGCTTCAACGAGTTGATTCACTCCCCCGTAGTTTCCTTGAATCCGAAAATCACCCGTAGGATTTGACTTCAAAACTGTATGGCTGAATTTTCCTCCAAAAAACACAAAAGAGTATTCTCCAACTTCGTCAATTTCGGGCATAAACGGCTGCACCATCACATCCCGTTCTGCCACCAATACTTCAAAAGCAGCTTGTTGTACGTCTGCCGTAGCCAAATCCGTTTGACATGTATGAAAAGCATCCAATGAAATAGCAGGCTTTACTACTGCTTTCCACCAGTCATTTTGCTGCAAAATATCGCTCAGTTTTGCCTTGCTTCCTTTCTCCACAAAAACCGTAGGTACGATTTGCACTCCTTTTTGCTCCAAATCCTTCAAATAAGATTTGTGCATATTCCAACGAATCGTCGCCGCAGGATTCCAAACTTTCACCTGCTTTTCCTCCAACAATTGCAGCCATTCTTGCCATACTTCGATGTGCTGGTGGTAATCCCAAGTAGAACGAATCAAAACCATATCGCAGGTTTGCCAATCAATTTCGGGATTGTTCCAAACGAGGTATTCCACTTCAAAACCCGCTTGCCGAAGGTAATTCGCCAACAATTCGTCATCGTCTGCTGGATGTGGTAGGTTTTTGCAGGTCGCAAAGGCTATTTTTTTAGTCATTTGATTGGTGAGTTGGTTAGGTATAATTGAGTGAGAAACAAGACATAAGTAGAAAGACAAAGGACACAAAGAAAATACAAATTACTGATAGCAAATGTATTCCCCCTTTGAAGGGGGACTAAGGGGGATGTAAATGGATAATTGGGGCATAGGCAAATGTTAATAAATTGCTGTTAGGAATGCTGCTGAATTAACTCCGAGTTCTCGGGGCAAGCTATTTTAAAATTCATCCGATGAGGACTAAAATGTAACGTATTATTAACCAAAATATTGAAAGCCCTCATCGGATGAATAAGCAGTTTTTAATTTTTATTCTCATTTTAATTTTCATTCATTAAGCCCTTCCATAAGGGTTCGGTTTTGCAATTTCCATTACTCTCTCTGGATGTGCTGCAATCTGAAAACCTGCTTTTTTGTAGAGGTCTTGAGCAGAATGGGTCATGAGCATCCAACGTTTTACGTACTGCAAATCCTCTTGGGCTTTGATGGTTTCGGTAAGCCACAATGCCAAACCTTGCCCTCTAAATCCCTCTTCCACAAATACATCTGCAAGGTAAGCAAAGGTACTTCTATCGGTGATAACCCGTGCAAAACCAATTTGCTGCTCTTGGTGGTAGAGTCCAAAATTCAAAGAATTTTGCAGAGATTTCTCAAAAATGGCTTTGGGAATGTTTTTCGACCAATAACTCTCTTTGCTCAAATAAGAAAAGACATAATCCGTGTCCAATCGGGCATCATTTGCAGAGATTTGATAGTCGTCTTTTTCTGCAATGAAAGTTTGATGAGCGGGCTTTTGTGCTTCACCTCCTTGTGGACCATAAAAAATCACCCAAGTAATGAAATCTTCTGTAAAATCTTCAAAACGATGCTCTGCCCCCGCAGGCGCAAACAAGACATCTCCCGTTTTGAAAGGGTGACGCACCCCATCATTGTAGAATGTCCCACTCCCGCTATAGACCACATAAAGTTCGTCCTGTTTGTGAGGCTGCTGCAAATCTATTTTTTGGGGTTGGTAGATTTCCACACTCATACTGCCATGTTCCAGTGTTTCTAAGAAAAATTGACCATCCTTTCGAGTCTTCAATTTTGCCATCGCTTCAGCCACTCCAATTTGGAAGTTTTTTTGGATAAACTGCTCTTTTGAAGCACTTTCAGGTACTT